>NZ_JBXWQW010000007.1:5000-120601 GCF_059612585.1 Ruegeria sp. YKSF57
CCCCGAAAGGCGCGCTCGACTTGCATGTGTTAGGCCTGCCGCCAGCGTTCGTTCTGAGCCAGGATCAAACTCTCAAGTTGAAAAGCACTTACATGCTTGTCCTTGACGTTCGAACCTCTGCACATCTCATCTGGTGGCTAAACCAGATGAAGTCTTCTGTTTGATGTACACAGATCTCCTAAGAAATCAGTGAACCACTCAAACAGTGAAGCTGACACTCAATCATCGGGTACCCCCTATGAGCGCGATATACAGACATTCAATCCGTCGAAACAGACCAAACCGCCCACATATCTCTTCAGTTATCCATCAATGTCAAAGAACACAGGCCCCGAAAGACCCAGAGACAAAAACCAACCGGCGCACCCTAAATTCCCGGTGCAACCCGCCCATCATCGCCTCAGTTTGTCGCCTCGCTTCGCAGCCAATCCAGAACTCAATCCGTCCCAGCCGCTCCATCCAGCCCCCCAACAGCACCTCAGCGCCGCCGGTGAGGGGCGTTCTAGGCCCAACCTCAAATCACCGCAAGCACAAAATCAAAAAAATCCAAAAAAAATACAAAACCCCAATAAATCAACCTGTTTTCAACACCTTACAAGAAATACACCCGCCCAAATCAAACCAAAAAAACAAACACCAAAAACTCACAGCCCAAAAAATAACAAAACAAAACCCCAAACAATCGGACCATCGCACCATATGTTGTGGACGCCCATCTTGGCGGCACAAGAATCCACTCCACCTGCAAGTACCGCGAGTCGGTTTTACCGCAGCACTTTTCATCGGGCCTGTCGGTTTCGGCCCCGCATGCGCCCGGAAGTATTTGCCAGACGCCCCTAATTCCCTAGGGTTGCCGGGACAGTCGACAGCAAGGCGGACATGACGAAATGAAACTGATGCGTATCGGGCAGCCGGGGCAGGAGAAGCCGGCGATTCTGGACGATGACGGGCGGCGGCTGGACGCCTCGTCTCTGGTGGCGGATTGGGGGGGATCGAACCTCGAGCCGACCAAACTCGCGGAACTGGGTCAGGCGGTGCTGGCAGGACTGCCCGTCTTGCCGAATACCGAAAGAATCGGCCCTTGTGTTGCCGGGCCGGGCAAGTTCATCGGCATCGGCCTGAACTATTCCGACCATGCGGCGGAATCGGGGCTGCCGGTACCGACGGAACCCATTCTGTTCATGAAAGCCACGTCGTGCATCTGCGGGCCCAATGACGACGTGATCATCCCGAGGGGATCCGTCAAGACGGATTGGGAGGTCGAGCTTGCGGTGGTGATCGGCCGCGCGGCGCAATATGTGCCTGTCGCCGAGGCGCTGAACCATGTCGCCGGTTATTGCGTTGCCAACGACATATCCGAGCGCAGCTTTCAGATGGAGCGCGGGGGCCAGTGGGTCAAAGGCAAGAGCGCCGACACATTCGGCCCCATCGGCCCGTGGCTGGTGACAGCTGACGAAGTGCCGGATCCGCAGAACCTGAAGCTTTGGCTCAACGTCAACGGGACGGCCCGCCAGAACGGCAACACGGCCACGATGATCTTTGGCGTGGCCGAGCTTGTCTCTTACGTCTCGCAGTTCATGAGCCTGCATCCCGGCGACGTGATCAGTACGGGCACGCCACCGGGTGTCGGGATGGGACAAAATCCGCAAGTGTATCTGTCACCGGGCGATGTGGTGGAACTGGGTGTCGAAGGCCTGGGCGTTCAGCGACAGCGGCTTGTCTCGGCGGACCAGGCCCCCGGAACCACAATCGGCGAACACTAGGCAGGTTGCGTCAACTGTGCGAGGATAACCTTCGATGCCAACGGCTTGCAGGTCTCGCGCCCGCGCAGGGGCGGCACTTGTAGCGCAGGAACCGGGTATGATCGTTGAGTAACACCGAACAGACACAGGACACACCGCCCCTTGACCTGCCCGGTCGGGTTTCCCGTCTGCTGGCACATCCGCTGCTGAAACTGGTGGTGCCGCTGGTGATCGTGGCCATCGCCTTTGTCGTGCTGCGGGACCTGTCGGCGCATGTCAAATGGACGGACGTCAAGGCGGATGTCGCCGACAGCAAATGGAGCACATTGGCGCTGGCGCTGGTCTGGACGGCGGTCAGTTTCCTGTCGATCTCGTTTTACGACATTCTGGCCGTGCGCAGCGTGGCCGATGGCCAGGTTCCGGCCCGCGTGGCCGGGATCGCCGGGGCCAGCGGATATGCGATTTCCAACTTTCTGGGCTTTTCCTATATCACCGGCACTGCCGTCCGGTATCGCATTTATGCCTCGCTCGGGTTGGATCTTGGCCGCGTGGCGGGGGTGATCGCCACCTCATGGGTGGCGTTCTGGATGGGGCTGTGCCTGATACTGGGGGTTCTGTTGACCCTGCACCCCAGCGGTCTGTCCACTGTCCTGCCACTGTCGGACATGATCGAGACCTTGATCGGCATCGGCTTTCTGGTGGCGCTGGCGCTGCTTTTTGGCTGGCTGACCGGCGGCGCGCGGCGGTTCGATTTTCTGGGCTTCGGCTTTGACCTGCCGGGATTCCGGCTGGCCGCCCTGCTGACGCTGGCGGCCATCGGTGATGTCCTGGGGGCGGCGCTGACGCTCAAGGTGCTGATGCCCGCAGATCTGGTTTCGAGCTTTCCGTATTTCTTCACCATCTTCATTGCTGCTATCGCACTCGGCATCCTCAGCCACGCACCGGGCGGTATCGGCGTGTTCGAGGCCACGCTGATTGCCGGGCTGGGCGCGTCGGGCCGGTCCGACGTCATCGCCGCGCTGCTGCTCTACCGGCTGGTCTATACCTTCGTGCCCTTCCTCGTGGCCTGCACTACCATCGCCATAACCAGCGCCATCGCCCGACGACATGCGGTCAAGGGCGCGGCCACATGGGCCTATCGCATGACCCGCCCGGTGGTTCCGATGGCGGCGGCGGCGGTGGCGATGCTGGCCGGAGTGATCCTGCTGATTTCCGGCGCGCTGCCCGCCGACACCAGCCGGCTGGGTGTGCTGCGCGATTTTCTGCCCCTGTCCTTTGTCGAAGCCTCGCACCTTTTGGGCAGCGTGGTCGGCCTGTTGCTGGTTCTGGTATCGCGCGGCCTTTACCGCAAGCTTTACCGCGCCTGGGTGGTGGCGATGCTGCTGATGGCGGTGGGGTTTGTTCTGTCTCTGAACAAGGGGCTGGATGCCGAAGAAGCCATCTGCATGTTGTTCAGCATCACCCTGCTGGGCCTTTTTCGAGGCGCGTTCTATCGGGTGTCCGGCGCGTCGATCTTTCGCCTGAACATCCCGTGGTTCATCGGCATCCTCGCCCTGATGGCGGCGATCTTCTGGATCGGTATGTATGCCTATGGCCACGTGGCCTATCAAAATGCGCTCTGGTGGGATTTCGCGTGGCACGGCGATGCCTCCCGGTTCCTGCGCTCCAGCCTTGTAGTGGCGATCATCCTGGTTGCGGTTGCCTTCAACTCGTTTCTCAGCAAGCCGGTCAAGACCAGTGCGCCGGAGGAAATCCCCGAGGTGGTGCGGAAACTGGCGCTGGAAAGCCCCGATACCGAGTCGCAGATCTCGCTGTCCGGCGACAAGCTGTTCCTGATTTCGCCAGACGAAACGGCCTTTCTGGCCTATGCCGATACCGGCGCCTCGCTGATTTCCAAAAGCGAACCTGTCGGCGACGAAGAGGCCGGGCGTCAGCTGATCTGGCAGCTGCGCGAAATGGCCGACCGCGAAGGCAAGAAATGCGCCTTTTACAGCGTATCGCCCCGGTACCTGCCCACTTTCCTCGACCTCGGGCTGTCGATCCTGAAAATCGGCGAGGTGGCGCGGGTCGATCTGACCGGGTTCACGCTGGACGGCTCGTCCAAGAAACGGTTCCGGCAAGCCCGCAACCGAGCCGAGCGTGAAGGCTATGTGTTCGAAGTGGTGCCGCGCAGGGACGTGCCTGCGATCCTGTCCGAACTGCACGGTATCTCGGACAGGTGGCTGACCAACAAGCAAGGCCAGGAAAAGGGTTTTGCCCTTGGGGCGTTCACCAATGCCTATATGTCCAATTTCGACCACGCGGTCCTGCGCAATGGCGAGGATGGCAGGATCGTGGCCTTTGCCAACCTGTTTCAGGGCGGGCACAAAAGCGAGCTGTCGCTTGACCTGATGCGCTATGAACCCGACGCGCCGAGCTTTGTCATGGACGCACTGTTTGCCGAAATGATGCTGTGGGGGTCACAGCAGGGGTTTCACTGGTTCTCGCTGGGTGCCGCGCCGTTCTCCGGGATCGAGAACCGGCAGCTGGCCTCGCTTTGGAATCGGATCGGCGGGCTGGTCTATGAGCATGGCGAGCATTTCTATCACTTCGAGGGGCTGCGCGCCTTCAAGCAGAAATTCGACCCGGAATGGACGCCGAACTATCTGGCCAGTCCCGGCGGTCTGGCCGCCGCGCAGGTGCTGTACGAGGTCAATATCCTGATTTCCGGCGGCCTGCGCGGACTGGCCAAATAGGAGGCGGCGATGATCGACAAATTTCGCGACCACGCCGCCAACGAGCGCACTTTTCTGGCCTGGGTTCGGACGGTCATCGGGATCATCGGATTTGGGCTAGTTGCCGCGCGGCTGGGAAGCGACAAGGCGGCCTTCTGGTCCGAGGCCTCGATGCTGGGCGCCGGAGGTGTGGTTCTGGTGCTCGCCTATTTGCGCATGCGACACATCAAAAGGAACATCGCATCGAAGGATAACGTCGAGGACGACACGCTGGTGGCAGATGCGTTGCTGCTGCTTTTGATCGTGTTCCTGTTTGGCCTGCTTGGCGCCTTTGCGCTGCACGTATCTCAGTAGTGTCAGCCGATCGCCCAGCGGATCAGCAGCGTCACCGCACCCAGCACCACGACCCCTCCCGCCCAATAGAGAGCGAACCAGCCCAGACGGGTGAACATACGGCGTCTGCCCATCAGTCATAGCTCTTTGACGGATCGACCTTGCCCCGGAAGATCCAATAGGAAAACCCGGAATAGGCCAGGATGACCGGCACCAGGATCAGCGCCCCGATCAGCGCGAACCTCAGGCTTTTGTCCGGCGCGGCCGCCTCGGCGATGCTCAGCGAGGGCGGCACCATGTCGGGATAGAAACTGATACAGACCCCGACATAACAGATCACGAACAACAACTGCGCCGACAGGAACGGCCTCAGGTCCCGCCCGCTCGCAAGGCCATGCAACAACCGCCAGCCCGTGCCCAGAACCAGCAGCGGCATCGCAACCGAATAAGCGGCGGCGGGCCAGCTCAGCCAGCGTTCCAGATACTGCGGCTCCAGCAAGGCGGTGCGCCAAAGAACCAGGGCTATAAAGGCAAGAACCGCAAAAGTCAGACGGCGCGCCAGATGGCGCATCCGGGCCTGCAACTCCCCTTCGAGCTTGAGGTTCAGCCAGGTCGATCCCAGCAGGGCATAGCCCGTGACCACCGCCACCCCGCACAGGATCGAATACGGTGTCAGCCAGTCAAACGTCCCCCCGGAGAATTTGCGGCCCGTAACGGATATGCCCTGAACCAGGCCGCCCAGAACGACGCCTTGCAGGAAGCCCGCTTGCAGCGACCCCCACCAGAACGCGGCGTCCCAGAACCAGCGCCAGTTCTGCGTGCGCCAGCGGAATTCGAACGCGACACCGCGCAGAACCAACCCCAGAAGCATCCCGAAAATCGGAAGGTAAAGTGCGGGCATGATCACGGAATAGGCCAGCGGAAACACCGCGAACAAACCGCCTCCGCCCAGAACGATCCATGTTTCGTTGCCATCCCAGACGGGCACGACCGAATCCATCATCAGCGCCCGTTCGCGCGCCGATCTTGCCGCCGGGAACAGGATTCCGACCCCCAGGTCGAACCCGTCCAGCACCACATAGGCCAGAACCCCGAATGCGATCAGCGCGGCCCAGATGGTCGAAAGCTCGATCCCCAGCATCTCAGCCCCTCCTGTCCAGCGGATGACGGCTGGCCACGTTCACCGGCTTGCCCGCATGTTCCGGCAGACCCACATCGGGCGCTGAGGACATGAGGCGCAGGATATAGGTGACGCCCGCGGCGAATACCAAACCATAGACGACGATGAACCCCGTCAGGCTGGAGGCAACCGCCGAAGCCTCGACCGGCGACACCGAATCCGACGTGCGCAACACCCCGTAAACGGTATAAGGCTGCCGCCCGACCTCGGTCGTGACCCAGCCCGCAAGTATTGCCACGAACCCGGCGGGCCCCAGCGCTACTGCGGCACGAAGCAGCCATGCGGACTGAAACAACCCCCCGCGCCAGCGCGCCCACACGCCCCAAAGACCCAGCAGCAGGATCGTCACGCCCAGCCCCACCATGATGCGGAAACTGAAAAAGACGATGCCGACCGGCGGCTGATCTTCAAGAGGCACCGTGTCCAGCCCGTCCAGCGGCGCGTTCAGGTCGTGTTTCAGGATCAGGCTCGAAAGCTTGGGGATCGAGATGTCATAGTCGATGCGCTGATTCTTCTGATCGGGAATGCCGAACAGAACCAGCGGTGCGCCATCCGGATAACTTTCGAAATGCCCCTCGATCGCCATGACCTTGACCGGCTGATAAACCAGCGTGTTGCGGCCCTGCGCGTCGCCCGCAAACATCTGCAGCGGTGCCAGGATGATCACCGCCCACATCGCCATCGAAAAACTGCGCCGCGCCGCCGGGTCGGCCCGGTCGCGCAGCAACACCCAGGCCGACGCACCACCAATCACCAACGAGGTGGTCAGGAACGCCGCAAGCACCATGTGGCTCAGCCGGTAATGGAACGAGGGGTTGAAAATGACCTCTCCCCAATCGGTCGGCACAAATTGCCCGACGTCGTTGGTGGTGAACCCCGCAGGCGTCTGCATCCAGGAATTCACCGACAGAATCCACGTGGCCGACAACAGCGTGCCAAACGCCACCATGGCCGTTGCAAACATATGCAGCCCGTTGCCCACACGGTCGCGCCCGAACAGCATTATGCCCAGAAACCCGGCTTCGAGGAAAAAGGCGGTCAGAACCTCATAGGCCATCAGCGGCCCGATCACCGGGCCGGCCTTGTCGGCGAACCCGGCCCAGTTGGTGCCAAACTGAAACGACATCACCACGCCCGACACTACGCCCATGCCAAAGGCAACCGCGAATATCCGTCGCCAGTGATCGAACAGGGTGCGATAGACCTGCTCGCCTGTGGTCAGCCAGAGCGCATTCATCACTGCCAGAAAACTCGCCAGCCCGATGGACAGCGCCGGAAATATGATGTGGAACGAGACGGTAAAGGCAAACTGCATCCGCGCCAGGGTTTCGGCGGTCAGATTGGCAAACATCCAAGCCTCACTTTCCCGACAGGAACCCGGTCACGTACCGCACCCGCCTCAGTCAAGACTCACCCCCGTCGGGGTTTTCTCCAACAGATCGCCCCAGTCGGTGCGATAGGCCATCTCGGCCAGAACCGTATCGGGCAAAAACTCGCGCCCCTGCCGGATCTGCCAGCCGCCGCCCAATCCCTTGTAGATGGCGATCAGGTTCTCCGACACCGAGGCCCGCGCATCGATCAGATCCGCCTCGGACCGCAGCAGGGCCGTCTGCGCGTTCAGCACCCGCGAATAATCCGCCGTCCCGTCGCCGTATTGCGCCACGGCAATGTCGGCGGCGCGTTTTGCCGCCTCGACGCTTTTCTGATAGAACCCTACCTGCTTGCGCGCCTCGCTATAGGCGACCATGGCGTTTTCGACCTCGGAATACGCAACCAGAACCGTGTTCTGGTAATTCGCCACCAAAGCCTGAAACGCCGCGTCCTGCGCCCGCACGTTGTTCTTGATCCGGCCATAGTTGAGCACATTCCACACCACCCCGGCGCTTGCCAGACTGGTGCCACTTGAGGAACTGAACAGGTCATTGCCCGACGACGCCTGCAAGCCGATGGAACCGGTCAGGATGAATTGCGGGTAAAGATCCGCCATCGCGATGCCGACCTGTGCCGATTGCGCGGCGGCCTCCAGTTCCGCAGCGCGGATATCAGGGCGGCGGCGCAGCAACTCGGCCGGAACGCCGACCGCCACATTGGCTTGGCCCGAAGGGATACGACCGGAATTGCCCAACAGGCCGGTCATCCGCGACGGCGGCGCCCCCAGCAGCACCGCCAGGGCGTTCTTGGCCTGCTGCAGATCGCTTTCCAGCCCCGGCACCAGCGCCTTGGTGTTGTTGAGCAGCGCCGTGGCCTCCTGCACGTCCAGTTCCGTGGTGACGCCGTTGTTGAACCGCAGCTGCGCCAGATCAGAGGATTGCTGTTGCAGTTCGACATTTCTGCGGGCAACCGCCAGCGCCTCCTGCAATGCACGGATGTTGACATAGATCGCCGCGACATCGCCGGTCAGCGTTACCAGCGCATCATCGTAATTGGCCACCTGTGCTGCCAGATTGGCCTTGGCCGCCTGCGTGCCCCGACGCTGCGCGCCCCAGACATCCAGTTCCCACTGTGCGTCGAACCCGACTTCCGAGGTCGCAAATTCCGTATCCAGCGGAATGACGCGGCGGATATCGCGCACCGGGCCGATATTGTCGCTGATCTCGCGCCGCGTGGCCGAGGCGCCGACGACCTGCGATTGCGGGTAAAGCTCGCCAAAGGCGATGCCCAACTGCGCCCGCGCCTGCAACACACGCGCGCCGGCAATCTGTAGCGTCAGGTTCTGGGCATAGGCCTCGGCCACCAGCTTGTTCAGCGTCGGATCGTTGAACGTCTCCCACCATTTCACCACCGGCGCGCTGCGGGCGGTCAAACCGCTTTGCTGGCTGGCGCCGGGACTGTTGGCCTCGATCCACTGTTTCATGACCGGCGAGTTCGGACGAACAAAATTCGGACCCACCGGGGTACAGGCCACCGCCGCCATGAGGCACAGCCCCGCTAATTTGACCCGAACGCGTCTCACCATCCCAGGTTCATCCGAAAAAAACTCCATCAGATATCCAGTGGCCGGATAAAGTTGGCAAAGCTGTACAAGCGTATGTTGATCCGGCGCAGAAACTCAAAGCTTTTCCCCTGCCCCGTGTAAATCGCCACCGCCGCATGGCCGCCCGCCGGAAGCTCGTGCCCCTCGGGCAGGTCCACCGTGATCTGCACCGCAATCCGGCCCGGCAGCTTGGGCAGCACAAACTCGGGCAGACGCCCTGACGGCAGATACTGCCCCTGCGCCGTGGCCCACCAGACCGCTTCGACCCTGCCGGGCAGTATCTCGCCCGGATAGAGATCAAGGGCGACCTCGACCTCCTGCCCCGGCTCCACGAATTTCAGGTTTTGCTGGCGGTATGTGGCCAGAATGTACGGGTTGTCGTCGGTTACGAAACTGGCGATGGCCCCAAGGCGGACGTCGCCCACCACCAGACCGGGCCGGGCCTGCTGCGACACGATCATTCCATCCTCGGGCGCATAGATCGTCGTGTTCTGCAGAAAGTACTCGGCCTCGGCCAGTTGCGCACGGGCCTGCGCCACCCCGGTATTCACCCCGTCGATATTGGATTCCAGTGCCAATTCGGCCTTTTTCTGGTTGGCCTCGGCCTGCCGAACCTGCGCCTCGTCCTCGGTCACCTGTTCGACCCAGCGTTCCAGTTCATCCTGCCGCGCGCCACCGGCGGGCACCAGTTTCTCGTACCGCTGACGCTGATTGACTGCATATCCCAATTGTGCCGTCGCCCGTTCGACCGCCTCGGTCGCGGCCTTTACATCCTGTTCCATGATCTTGACGTTCTGCTCGGCGGCGGCCAGTTGCGCCTTGGCCGAATTCACCGCCAGCTCAAAGATCGTCTTGTCGAACCGATACAGAGGATCACCCTTCTTGACCGGCTGGTTCGGCGTCACCAGCACTTCGCTCAGGATCGTCGGTTGCGTCAGCTTGGGCACGATCTGGATCGTCGAACGCACCACATGCGCATCGACCGAGAAGGGCTGGAAAAACCGCAGAGCGACCAGAAAGATCAACAGCAGATGCGCACCCACCCAGAACGAGACGACGCCCCAGTAGATGTTGAATGTCAGCAGTTTCGCCTTGAAGAAGATGAACCAGACGAAAATGATGTAGAAAAGGGTGATGCCAACGGCGACGAACATATGGGGTCAACTCACTATCGGTTACGCCTTGGACTCTTCGTCGGTTGGCGGGTCCTGATATTCAGGCTTCACCTTTCCGCCAAGCCGTTCGATTTCCTTGCGGATCGCGTCGCGCTCTTGATCGGGGTTGCGGCGAATATCGACGGTGACGCCCTCGTGGAAGGCCCAGATAAAGGCATGCACCCACGGCACCACCGCCAGAAACCCCATCCAGCCCATGATCTTGACCGCTTCGGCATGAGGGTGATTGCGGCTGATGGCGATGCGGCCGGGCAATCCCATGATGAACAGCACCAGCGCCATGAACGCGACCAGCAACAGGATCAGCGCCGCAAAGGTCAGGTAGTCATAATACCCCAACGGTTGTCCCAGTAATCCCATCCGTCTCCTCCTCTTTGTCCTGGGTGCGTCACGACCCGCTTGTGCCCGCATCCTCCAGCAGCTTGTAATCCGTCGGCGGATCGGCACAGACCGTCGGCCCGCATTCCAGAAGCGCCGAGCCTGCGTTCAGCACAGCCAGCGCAAGCATCGTGAAGAAAGCAATCTTTGCCAGCCTGTTGCCGCCAAAGCGCTTTGCGGATTGCGGATCGGCGGGCCGTTCATATTGCCCTTCGGACAACAACATCACCGATGTGCCCACAATGACCAGAAAGAACGCGATCCCTGCCCAGGTATAATAGTGCAACCCCAGAACCGGTGACCCGTAATGCCCGGTGCCCGGCACGATATGCAGCAGAATCTGGCGGATGGACACGCTGCCACCATAGACCGCGGCGATCAGCATCAGCGCATAGTGGCGCGCACGCGGACCATAAAGCAGGTTCAGTCCTATCCCGAACCCAACCAGAACAAATCCGACCCTTTGCAACAGGCAAAGGGGGCATGGCAGTTCATAAAGCCAAAGCTGAAAGACAAACGCCAGCGCCAGCACAAGGCAAACCGCCAGCATCCCGACTGCGTTCAGAGTGCGTGAAGTTTCAAAACTCAACGTCATACGCACACCCTACAACTGAATCGTGAGGACAGAAGTTGCGTGGTATTTCAACCAATAGAGGCTGAGCAGAAACGTGACCGCAAACACGGAATAGGCAACGCGGTTCAGCGCGAAGAATGAAAGGATCATGCAAACAACCAAAAGCGCGAAAAGCAACGCAATCATCGCTCCGACCTCCTGTCTCGGGCGAAAACACATGTAACCAGTCCCGCCATAGTGGCAGCCCGGTTCTGTTGTGGCAAGCCTGCTGACATTGCGCCCCAAATGCCCGTGAAACGCCACGGCGGGCCCGCCGCTGCGCTGGATACATCTGAAGAAAATTTCGACCGTACATTGACCAAACCGCAGGAATTGGCTCACAAGGTTGCCCAATGGCATGAGGGACAAGATGAAAAACATACTGGTTACTGGTTCTGCGGGGTTTATCGGCTTTCATTTGTGCAGGCTCCTTTTGGCCGAAGGATTCCGAGTGCACGGCTATGACGGAATGACCGATTACTATGATGTCGCCCTGAAACGCCGTCGGCACCAGATGCTGATGCAGACACCGGGATTTACCGCGACCGAAGACATGCTGGAAAATCACGAGCGCCTGATGCGGGTAGCCGAGGAATTTCATCCCGATGTCATCATCCATCTCGCCGCCCAGGCGGGGGTGCGCTACAGCCTTGAAAACCCGCGCAGCTATGTCGAATCGAATGTCGTCGGCACCTTCAACGTGATGGAAGTGGCGCGCACCCTTCAGGTGGAACACCTGTTGATGGCCTCGACCTCGTCCATCTATGGCGCCAACGAGGACATGCCGTTCACCGAACTGGACAAGGCCGACAATCAGCTCACCATCTATGCCGCGACCAAAAAGGCGAACGAGGCGATGGGCCATTCCTATGCCCATCTGTGGAACCTGCCCACCACCATGTTTCGGTTCTTCACCGTCTATGGCACCTGGGGCCGCCCCGATCTGGCCTATTTCAAGTTCACCGACGCAATCCTGAACGACCGCCCCATCGACGTCTACAATCACGGCGACATGTATCGCGATTTTACCTATGTCGAAGATCTGGTGCGCGGTATCCGCCTGTTGATCGACGCGGTGCCGGTGCGCCCCGAAAGCGCTGCCGATATCGAGGATGGCGACAGCCTCTCGCCCATCGCGCCCTTCCGGATCGTCAATATCGGCAATTCCGACAAGGTGCGCCTGCTGGATTTCATCGAAGCGATCGAGGATGCGCTCGGCAAGAAGGCCGTTCGCAATTATATGCCGATGCAAAAGGGCGACGTGCCCGCCACCTGGGCCGATACCAGCCTGCTGCAGCGCCTGACCGGATATCGGCCCGAGACCAATATCCGCAAGGGACTTGCCGAATTCGTCGACTGGTATCGCGACTATTACGGCAAATAGTCCCCTCTCGCCGGTTCGGCGGGGAACCAAAGGTTCGGTGCATTCAGACGTCAATGCACCGAAAGCATCCCGCCTTCCACGCCTTCGGAAAATGACCGGAGCGCATCGACACTCTTGATCGTCACTTTTCTTTGCTGAATCGCCACGCCAAACGGCTTGAGACGACCGAACGCCCGCGACAGGCTTTCCGGTTTCATACCCAGCTTGCCCGCAAGCAGGTTTTTCTCGAACGGCAGCTCGATGTCCCCGTTCTCTGCCGAGCTTTCGGCCAGGCTGAGCAGATAGTCGGACAGCCGCTCGACACCTGTTTTGACCTTCAGCCGCTCGACATCGTCCATCAGCGCCTCGATATGGCCCGATGCGGCCGCCAGCACGACGGTCATGATCTCACGATGCGCGTCCTGACATGCAAAGACGCTCGACGGATCGAGATACAGAATTGTGCAATCGCTGACAGCCTGAGCCGATGCCGAACTGTGCCTGCCCTGCAGCGAGGCGATCTCATCAAAGCTTTGCCCTTCCTTCAGCGTCGCAAGGATGGCTTCGCCGCCGTTTTGTGAGATTCGATACAGCTTCACCCAGCCCGATTGCACGACCTTGAGTGTTCTGGTGGCTTCGCCCTGCAGGCAGATCGTCGAGCCGCGATCAAAGGTTCGCGTGCGCGCCTTGGCCAGCAGGCAATCCCTGACCTTTGCAGAAAGTTGTTCGAAAATAGAACCTTGCGGCGCATAACTTGCCATGCGTGTGAATCTCCTGTTCGCATTCGGAGTGCTAGGGAGATTTTCAAGGTCTCGTATTGAGCCAGATCAAATTGACCAGAAAGTATCGACGCACCGGAATCAAATGGCGGCGCGGTCGTAAACAGAGGTTCCGTCGCCGACAACGAAAAACCGGCGCATGTCGCGCCGGTGTCCTTTCTTACCCGCCGAAATCGTCGAGCATGATGTCTTCGCGATCCACGCCCAGATCCAGCAGCATGTTGATGACCGACTGGTTCATGATCGGCGGACCACACATGTAATATTCGCAATCCTCGGGTGCCGGGTGGTTCTTGAGATATTCCTCGAACAGCACATTGTGGATGAAGCCGGTATAGCCTTCCCAGTCATCGCCCGGCTGCGGATCACTCAACGCCACGTGCCATTCGAAATTCGGGTTCTCTGCGGCCAGCGTGTCGAAATCCTCGACAAAGAACATCTCTTTTCGGGACCGCGCGCCGTACCAGAACGAAATTTTCCGCTTGGAACCAAGTCGCTTGAGCTGGTCGAAGATGTGGCTGCGCATCGGTGCCATTCCCGCGCCACCGCCGATGAACACCATCTCCTTGTCGGTATCGCGGGCAAAGAACTCGCCGAACGGGCCGGAAATGGTGACCTTGTCACCCGGTTTCAGGTTGAAGATATAAGACGACATCTGCCCCGGCGGGATGCCTTCGGCCCCCGGCGGCGGCGAGGCGACGCGAACGTTCAGCATGATCATGCCGCGCTCTTCGGGATAGTTCGCCATCGAATAGGCACGTTCGATCGGCTCATTCACCACCGACTTGTACTGCCACAGATTGAACTTGTCCCAATCCTCGCGATACTCCTCCTGCACGTCGAAATCAGTATAGGAGAGCTGGTGCGCGGGCGCTTCGATCTGGATATAGCCCCCGGCGCGAAAGTTCACGTCCTCGCCCTCGGGCAGATCCAGCGTCAGCGCCTTGATGAAGGTCGCAACGTTGTCGTTCGAGCGAACAGTGCATTCCCATTTCTTGACGCCAAAGACCTCTTCGGGAACTTCGATCTCCATATCCTGCTTGACCGCAACCTGACACGATAGACGGTCGCCACAGGATGCTTCGCGCTTGGTGATATGGCTTTCTTCGGTCGGCAGGATAGAACCGCCACCGGAATGCACACGCACACGGCATTGCGCGCAAGTACCGCCACCACCGCAGGCCGATGGCACGAACAGTTTCTCGGCCGCCAGTGTCTGCAACAGCTTGCCGCCCGCAGGAACCGATATGGTTTTCTCACCGTTGATGGTGATGTTGACGTTTCCGGTCGATACCAGCTTGGACCGTGCGGCCATGATGATGGCCACAAGCGCCAGAACGATCAGGGTGAACAGGACAACGCCGAGCGAAAAGGTTTCCATTCTCACGCCCCCCTTACAGTTTCACGCCCGAGAAGGACATGAAGGCCATCGCCATCAGCCCGGCGGTGATAAAGGTGATGCCCAGCCCTTGCAGCCCGTCCGGCACGTCCGAGTATTTCAGTTTTTCGCGCACCCCCGCCATCGCGGTAATCGCCAGCGCCCAGCCGAACCCGGACGATACGCCATAGGTGGCCGCCTCGGCAAAGTTATAGTCGCGTTCGACCATGAACAGCGACCCGCCCAGAATGGCGCAGTTCACCGTGATCAGCGGAAGGAAGATCCCCAGCGCGTTGTAGAGCGGTGGGAAATACTTATCGAGGATCATCTCGAGGATCTGAACCATCGCCGCGATCACGCCGATATAGGAAATCAGCCCGAGAAAAGTCAGGTCCACATCCGGGAACCCGGCCCATGCCAAAGCGCCCGGTTTCAGCAGGAAGGACAGCAACAGGTTGTTGGCCGGCACGGTGATGGCCTGCACCACCATGACCGAAATCCCCAGCCCCAGCGCCGTCGAAATCTTTTTCGACACGGCAATGAAGGTACACATGCCAAGGAAAAAGCTGAGCGCAAGGTTTTCGATAAAGACGGCCTTCACGGCCAGAGAGATAAGCCCTTCCATCAGTGCGCCTCTACCTGCTGGATTTTGTAATCACGTTCTTCGACCTGGTTCGGCTTCCACGTACGGAAAGCCCAGATCAGCAGGCCGATCACGAAGAACGCCGACGGCGGCAGCAGCAGCAACCCGTTAGGCACGTACCAGCCGCCATTGTTTACCGTCTGCAGGATCGTAACGCCGAACAGGCTGCCCGATCCGAACAACTCGCGGATGATGCCCACCAGCATCAGGATCAGGCCATAGCCCATGCCGTTGCCCAGACCGTCGATGAACGACGCCACCGGCGGGTTCTTCATGGCGAATGCCTCGGCGCGGCCCATAACGATGCAGTTGGTGATGATCAGGCCAACGAACACCGACAGCGTCTTGGAAATCTGAAAGGCATAGGCCTTGAGGATCTGATCCACCAGAATCACCAACGACGCGATGATCACCATCTGCACGATGATCCGGATCGAGCCCGGGATCTGGTTGCGCAAAATCGAGATGAACATCGACGAAAACGCGGTCACAAAGGTCACCGCCAGCGCCATGACAAAGGCCACCTGTAACGACGAAGTCACCGCCAGCGCCGAACAGATGCCCAGAACCTGCAGGGTGATCGGGTTGTTGTCGACAAGGGGGTCGACCAACAGCTCTTTCTTGGTCTGCGACATCAGATCTCTCCTGCTTGCAGTTTGGCTAGGAACGGCGCGTAACCCGCGTCGCCCATCCAGAATCTCACCAGGTTGTCGACACCGACAGTGGTCAGGGTCGCACCTGCCAGGGCGTCGACGTAATAATCCGGCCCGGCCGCAGGCTGCGACTTGGCGACGGTGATCTGCAACACACCCGCGTCGTCGCGCAGCTTCTTGCCGTTCCACAGTGCCTTCCAGCGCGGGTTGTCCACCTCGGCACCCAAACCGGGCGTTTCACCATGCTGATAGAATTGCAGGCCATAGATATCGTTGCCGTTATTCTCCAGCGCGATGAAACCGTACAGAGTGGACCACAACCCATAGCCATGCAGCGGCAGGATCACCTTGTCCAACGCCCCCGCGTCGTCGCGCAGCAGATAGATCACCCGGTATTTGGCCTTGCGGCCAATGCTTGCAGGGTCGTCGTCAAGCGCGACGCTCAGGTCCGGATCACCGGCAGCGGCCAGATCATCAAAGGTGGCCGGGTCAAACTGATCGTCCACAAAATCGCCCGTTGCCAGATCCAGCACATGCGGCTCGAATGCGGCAAATGCTTCGGTGATATTGACGCCGGGTTCATACACCCCCGCCACCTGCAGGATGTTGACCTGCTTGTCCTTCAGCTTGTTGGCCTCCTGCACCGGGCGCAGGCTCACTGCCGCGGCCGACACAATCATCGAAGCAACAAGGCAGACCGCCACGGCGATGAAGATCGTCTTGCCCACCGAATCCGGCGAGGCCGCCAGAAACCGGGCAATCGCGCCCTTGGGTTCAGGGGATTGCGTATCAGACATGGCGACGCGCCCTCCGTTTGATATTGGCCTGCACCACGAAATAGTCGATCAGCGGCGCAAAGACGTTGCCGAACAGGATGGCCAGCATCATGCCTTCGGGGAAAGCCGGGTTCACCACACGGATCAACACAACCATGACACCGATCAGCGCGCCATAGACGTATCGGCCCACATTGGTGTGGCTGGCCGAAACCGGCTCGGTCACCATGAAGGCGAGGCCAAAGGCGTAGCCGCCCAGCACGACGTGCCAGTACCACGGCATTGCGAACATCGGGTTCGTCTCGGACCCGATCAGGTTCAGCAGCCAGGTGAATGCGATGGTGCCCGCCAGACAGCCCAATATCAGGCGGTAATTGGCGATCTTGGTAATCAGCAGGAAGGCCAGACCGATCATGCAGGCCAGTGTCGAGGTTTCCCCGATGCTGCCTTGGATGGTGCCGTAAAACGCGCTCCACCAGGTAATGCCGTCAGCGGCCAGCGCCTGATATCCTTCGGCGGCCGACACCGCCAGAGCCGTCGCACCGGAAAACCCGTCGACCGGGGTCCAGACCGCATCGCCCGACATGTTCGCAGGATAGGCAAAATAAAGGAACGCCCGCCCCACCAATGCCGGGTTGAGGAAGTTCTTGCCGGTACCGCCAAACACCTCTTTGCCGATCACGACGCCAAAGATGATCCCCAGCGCCACCTGCCACAAGGGCGTCGTGGCGGGCATGATCAGCGCATAAAGCATTGAGGTCACAAGGAACCCCTCGTTCACCTCGTGCCCGCGCACGGTGGCAAAGATCACCTCGAAAATCCCGCCTGCCACCAGCGTGACGATGTAGATCGGCAGGAAATACAGCAATCCGTGCATGAAATTGGCAAACATGCTGGTCGGGTCCAGCGAAATGCCGAACATCTGCAACAGGGCGATCCGCCAGCCGGTCGCGGCCTCGGGCCCCATCACCGCAAGCGCCGAGTTGGCCTGATAGCCGGTGTTCCACAGTCCCCACAGGATACACGGGATGGTGGCGATCACGACATAGGTCATGATCCGCTTCATATCCACGTAAGACCGCGCATGGGGCGCGACCGAGGTCACGGTTTTCGGCGTATAGATGAAACTCTCGACCATCTCGTAGACTGGAAAGAGTTTTTCGTACCGGCCGCCCTTGGTGAAATGCGGCTCGATCCGGTCAAAGAAGCTGCGCAATCCCATCCGGCTCAGCCCTCCTTTTCAATCTTGCTGAGGCAGTCGCGCAGCGCCAGCCCGTATTCGTACTTGGCCGGACAGGCAAAGCCCACAAGGCCCAGATCCTCTTCGTCCAGCTCCAGCGCGCCCAGCGCCTGCGCGGTGTCGGTGTCCATCACCAGAAGTGCGCGTAAAAGCTGTGTCGGCAGGTAGTCCTGCGGCATCAGTTCTTCGAACGTGCCCGTGGGCACCATCGCGCGGCGACCGCCGTTGAGGTTGCTGGTGAAGGCATAAACCTTCTTGGCAAAGGCCGACCCCAGCACCGGCTGCACCGCGTATTTCGACGGCATCGGACGGATCCAGCCCATCGGGATCTGTTCGCGATCCTCGCGGATCAGGGCCACCTGCCGCGCAAACCGGCCCAGATAGGCAAACGCACCCTCGGCATGACGCCCCGACAGGATCGACCCCGAAATGACCCGTACCGGGCCATCCACGGCAACCTCTCCCCGTGTCAGTTCCTCGGTCGAGGCACCCATGACGGTACGGATCAGACGCGGCTGCCGCGCGGCGGGGCCCGACAGGGCCACCACGATGCTCGGATCCAGATGCCCGGTCAACATCAGCCGACCAATGGCGATCACGTCCTGATAGCCGATGGTCCAGACCTGCGACTCGGCCCTGAGCGGTTTCAGAAAATGGATATGCGTGCCGGCCAGCCCCGACGGGTGCGGCCCGGCAAAGGCAGCCGCCTCGACCCCCGGCAGGTCGGCGCCGGCGATCTGATCCCCGTCTTTGTGACACAGATAGGTCTTGCCCTCGGTCAGCTTCGATACGGCGGCAAGACCGGCGGCAAACGCCTCTTGCGCCTCGCCGATGATCAGGGCCGCGTCGGCGGCCAGCGGTTCGCTGTCCATCGCGGTGACGAAGACCGCCTCGGGCGCGGCACCCGGCTGTGGCATCCTGGAATAGGGACGGGTACGGAACGCCGTCCACAGGCCGGCGGCGCACAGCCTGGCGGTCACGCCCTGGGCCGTGTCGGCATCACCCACACCCGAGAAATCGAGGCCAGCGTCACTGGCGTCGCCAACTTCGATCACCACGCTTTGCAGCACCCGCCGCGCACCCCGGTTGACGGCGACGACCTTGCCGCTCATCGGGGCGACCATCATCGCGTCGGGGGCATCCTTGTGACAGAACAGCGGTGTACCGCGCTGTACCTCGTCCCCTTCTTCGATCAGCATGCGCGGCTTCAGTCCGATGTAATCGGCCCCCACCACCGCAACCGTCGAAACTTCGGGGCCTTCGTGGATCTTCTGTTCGGGCGCGCCTTCGACCGGCAGGTCCAGCCCCTTTTTCAGTTTGAAAGTTTGCATGTCGCTACGTTCTTCCAAGCCTTTGTTCCAAGCCAGTGTGTCCCTACTGGTCGATGTCAGCAATGCTGATACCGGGAAGCGCAGGCCAAAGGCCTGTCAAATCCGCCAGAAACGGGCGGGAATCCGCAGGTATCGCGTTGGTTTGGGGGTCCGTTTACGCGGGGACGCTCTCGAACGCAAACCTGTTACCGCTCAACAAATCGTTCGGTCGCCGTTTTTTGGCGAATTGCGCCGCAATCGGGCGCTTTCGTCGCGCCCCAACGCAAATCACCCTCGCACGGCAACCCGGCCCGGTATATGCAGCGGACATGACAACAGATGACGACATGGAAATCTTTCTGGTGGCCACACCCGGCCTGGAACAGCCGCTCTGCGCCGAGGCCGCCGAAAAGGGCTTCGCCAAGCCACGCGCAGTGCCCGGCGGCGTGGTCTGCAGCGGCAACTGGTCTGAAATCTGGCGCGCCAATCTGCAACTGCGCGGTGCAAACAAGGTGCTGGCGCGTATCGGCGCCTTTCCCGCCGTCCATCTGGCGCAACTCGACAAACGCGCCCGCAAGTTTCCCTGGGCCGACGTTCTGCGCCCCGACATGCCGGTCCGGGTCGAGGCGACAAGCCGCAAGTCGCGCATCTACCACGCCGGCGCCGCGCGCCAGCGGGTGGAAACGGCAATTTCCGAATCATTAGGCGTGCCGATCGATCCCGAAGCCGGGGTCCGGGTCATGCTGCGCATCGAAAAAGACCTGTGCACCTTCTCGCTGGACACCTCCGGAGAGCCGCTGCACAAGCGCGGCCACAAAGAGGCCGTGGCCAAGGCCCCCATGCGCGAGACCATGGCGGCGATGTTCCTGCGGGAATGCGGCTTCGACGGCACCGAACCGGTGCTCGACCCGATGTGCGGCTCGGGCACCTTCGTCACCGAATCAGCGGAAATCGCGCTGGGGCTTGATCCCGGACGCTCCCGCAACTTTGCCTTCGAACAGCTTGCCTCGTTTCAGCCTCAGGCGTGGGCCAAAATGCACGCCGCCGGCCAAGTGCGGCAAACCGATCAACTGTTTCACGGATCGGACCGCAACGCAGGCGCGATCGAGGCCAGCCGCGCCAATGCCGACCGCGCCGGGGTGGCCCGGATCACCCGGTTTCACAACCGCACCATCAGCGATCTGAAGCCGCCCGAAGGCCCCACCGGCCTGGTCATCGTCAACCCGCCCTATGGCGGACGGATCGGGGACGAAAAGCGCCTGCGCTCGCTCTATGGCGCGCTGGGCAAAGTCTTGATGGACCGCTTCAAGGGCTGGCGCGTGGGCATTGTGACCAGCAATCAGGGGTTGGCACGGTCGACCCGGCTGCCGCTGCTGGCGCCGGGGCCAATTGTCGATCACGGTGGTACAAAGATCCGCCTTTATCGGACCGATCCCCTGCCCTGACCCGCCCGCAAACGCAAAGCGCCCCACGCTTTCCGGGCGCGGGGCGCATGAGGCGTCAATCGAGGAAGGGATCGATCTCTACGCCTTGGGTTCGATGGACCCTCAGTTCACGGCCTTGGCGTCCACAACGTCCTTCTCGATGGCCTTGGCCGACGCGATCTCGATCCGGCGCGGTTTCAGCGCCTCGGGCACCTCGCGCTTCAGTTCGATATGCAGCATGCCGTTTTCCAGGCTGGCCCCGGTCACACGTACATGATCGGCCAGTGCAAACCGGCGCTCGAACGCGCGGGTGGCGATACCGCGATGCAGATAGGTGCGCTCGTTGTCCTCGTCGGCCTTGCGACCGGCAACGACCAGTGAATTCTCTTTCATCTCGACCGACAGGTCATTCTCGGCGAAACCGGCGACCGCCACCGAAATCCGGTAAGCGTCTGCTGCAGTTTTTTCAATGTTGTAAGGGGGATAGCTCGGTTGAGCCACGTCGCTGCTCATAACGCGATCCATCATGTCGGCGATCTGGTCAAAACCGATGGTGGCGCGGTGCAGGGGTGCAAAATCAAACGTACGCATATTCGTCATCCTCATCTCTGGAGCGATTTCCGAGTTGTGCCCTCCGTCCGGACGGGCGGTTACGATATACCGGACCCCGAAAGCGGCGATCCGATACTCAGGAAATGGGAAGTCAGATGATCGAGTTCAAGACCCGCTTGAGCCAATGAACTTGGCCCCGCCCAGGGATTTTTCCGCCCCCACGCCAAGCCGCTTGATCGTGGGCTGTGGCCGCGGCGCGTCCCGGCGCAGGATCGCTTTCAACTCGGACACGATACGGGGCAGTTCCATGCCGAATCCCACGGTGCGCCCGCCAATCGACCCGCCCGCCGACACCACCGACAGAATCTGCCATCGCGGCCCGGATCTGGCCAATATGGCAGACCCGGAAGACCCAAAAGTGATGTTGCAGTCAAAGGCGATCAACCCTTCGCCCCGCCGCAGAATATTGCAGGACCGCTGCCGCGTAATCGCCTCGGACCGCCCCCGGCCATAAGAGGCCACACTGACCTCAGAGCCAGAGATATCGCCCTGATGCAGCGCGAAGGCATTCGCCTCGCCAAACCCGATTGGCGCGTCCAGCCGCATCAGCGCCACATCCCGCTTGACCCGTTCTGCCGACACCCCGGCCCGGGCCGTGAAATCAGGCGGCACGGCGATCTGCACCACTTTGCGGTCGGCCACCGACTTGCCGTCATGCAGCCCGGCGCGAAAGGTCACGGCCCCGGACTCAAACGGTTTTCCGGTTCTTGCGTCAAACGCGCAATGGGCTGCGGTCAGCACCAGATCCCGCGCAATCAGCGTTCCGGTGCAAAACCCCGTATCCCCCAGATCCAGCCGCCCGACGGCCTCCCAGCCCAGCAGATCCTCGCGATCCGACAAGCGGCGCTGGCCGCTGTTCTGGGCAAGGCCTTGCGTGGACAGGACGCAAATCGCAATCAGGACAGAAATCAGACGGGTCATGGTTTCAGGAACTTGGCCCCGTTCTGGTTGCGCACGCTTCCGACACTGATCCGGCTGGCACCGTTGACCGGGGTTTTTGCGAACCCGCGTCCCGCCGACAACTCGGCTTGCAGCAATTCCAGCGATTCCTCCAGCGCGGTGCCCAGCGCCACCCGCTGGCCATCCAGTTCGGCCTTGGCCGAGACCACCGACACGATGCGAGGACGTTCGCCATCAAACGAAAAGACCGGCGCCCCGGACGAGCCGTAATCGACGTCGCACGACATCACCAGCACGCCGCGCTGCCGCGCCATGACGGAACAGACCTCCTGCAGCGATGGCGCCTCGGCCCGGTCCTTGGCGTATGAAACAATGCCGACGCCCTCGCCGCGCTTGGGCCTGCGGCCGGTGTCAAAGGGCAAAACCGTGGTGTTCCGGATAGGTTGCGACAGTTCGATCAACGCCACGTCATGGCGCACCCGTGCGGTCGAGGCCTCTCCATCAAAGCGATAGGCCGGATGCACCACCGCCTGCCGAACCGACCGATAGGCCGAGGCCTGACCCCGCCGCCAGCCCGCCAGGAACTCGATCCGCGCCGGATCAACTCGCTCTTTGGTTTCCTTGTCGTACAGGCAATGCGCCGCCGTCAGCACCAGATTCGGGCCGATCAGCGAGCCGGTGCAAAACCCCGTGCCCCCGATATCCAGACGCCCGACCCCCAACCATTCGCGTCCCGCATCCGAGGTTTCAAGGCTTTCCAACGCCGAATCCTGTGCCACCGCTGCCACCGGCAACAGCGCCACGATGAAAGCTTTGACCCAGTTCCTCACCTGTTCCTCCGGCCTTGCCACAAGGCCAGAGTGATACCGATTAGCTGCGGCAAAAATAGGGCGCGCCCATCAAGGCCCGCAACTGATGCCGCGCTGCATCAGTGACCGATCCTGCTCAGCGAAGGTTCGGCACCCCGGCCATTTCCGACATTGCGCGCGGTTTCGGCCCGCCTGTGGCCCAATCCAGCAACTCGACCGTGTGCACCACCGGAACACCGGTACCCGACCCGATCTGGATCATGCAGCCTATGTTGCCCGCAGCGATGACGTCGGGCCGCTTCGCCTCCAGCGTTTGCACCTTGCGTGCCTTCAGTTTGCCGGAAATCTCGGGCTGCATCAGGTTATAGGTTCCCGCCGAGCCACAGCACAGGTGACTGTCTGCCGGTTCAACCACCCTAAACCCCGCCTTCTTCAACAGGTCCTTGGGAAAGGTCTTGACCTTCTGCCCATGCTGCAGCGAACAAGCCGCATGATAGGCAACTGTCAGCCCTTTCTCCTCGCCCTCCGGCACCTCCAGCCGCATCAGCAATTCACTGACATCCATCGCGATCCCTGACACCCGCGCGGCATCCCCGGCCAGCGGGTCGTTGCGGAACATATGCCCGTAATCCTTGACGGTCGTGCCGCACCCCGAGGTGTTGATCACGATGGCGTCCAACCCGTCGCCGTCCATTTCGCGCGCCCAGGCTTTGATGTTTGCTGCTGCCGTGTGGTGACTGTCGCGCGTCTTTCCCATGTGATGGGTCAGCGCCCCGCAGCAGCCTGCACCTTCGGCCACCACGACCTCGCAGCCCAGCCGGGTCAGCAGGCGGATGGTGGCGTCGTTGATGTCGGTGTTCAGCGCCTTTTGCGCACAACCCGTCATCAGCGCCACCCGCATCCGGCGCGCGCCTTGGGGCGCAAAGCTTTGCGGATCGTCATTGCGGCTGACCGGCGGGATCGCCTTGGGCGCCATCTCCAGCATCGCCCTCAGCCGCGCGTCCGGCATCAGGAACCGAAATGGCTTGCCGATCTTCGCCCCCAGCAGCGCCAGCCGGAACCGTGTCGGATAAGGCAGGATTTGTGCCAGCACCCAGCGCAGCGCCCTGTCCCGCCAGGGCCTCCGGTAATGCGCTTCGATGTATTCGCGCGCATGATCCACCAGATGCATGTAATGCACCCCCGACGGGCAGGTGGTCATGCAGGCCAGACAGGACAGGCACCGGTCGATGTGCCTGACCGTCCTTTCATCCGGCACACGCTCGTTTTCCAGCATGTCCTTGATCAGATAAATCCGGCCCCTCGGGCTGTCCAACTCGTCCCCCAGCA
Source organism: Ruegeria sp. YKSF57 (assembly GCF_059612585.1). Taxonomy (NCBI): domain Bacteria; kingdom Pseudomonadati; phylum Pseudomonadota; class Alphaproteobacteria; order Rhodobacterales; family Roseobacteraceae; genus Ruegeria; species Ruegeria sp. YKSF57. Next base: position 29,326 of record NZ_JBXWQW010000007.1, read on the forward strand.
CCTGGTAGGTCGGGCAGGTCGCGGTGCAGAACCCGCAATGAACGCAATTGCGCAATATCTCGTTCGACCGCCGGATGGCCGGGTCGCGCAGTTGCTCCGTCGTGAATGTCGTCTGCATCGCCTACCCCATCAGTCCCGGATTGAAGAGCCCCTTCGGGTCGAACCGCTGCCGCAGCCCACGGCTCAATGCCGCGACGCCCGCCGGTTCCGGCTGAAACCGCCCCAACCGCCCAGTCGTCTCTGCCGAGGCGCGCACCAGCGTCGCGTGCCCCGCAATCGCGCCCAGCCGCGCCCGCAGATCGGTGCCTTCGGCCACCAGCGCCCAAATCAGCCCGCCGCCCCAGTCGAACAGCAGCCCCTCCGCCCTGGCCCGCGCGGCAATCTCGGACGCCTCTGTCGGCTTGACCGAGATCCGCCAGACGTCCCCCTGTCGCTTGTGAAAGGCTTCCACATCCCGAATGCCGCGCCAGGTGTTTTCGCTATCCGCCAATGGCCCGGCTTCGCCCCCCAGCAATTCGGCCAGCCGCCCAAGGCGATAGGAAACCGACTCCGCAAACCCCTCCACCCGCAGCAGCGCCCGTCCCGCGACCGGATCATAGGCGGCCCCGCTCACCTCATAGGGCGAGCCCAGCGCGGCCGACATCACCTGAACACCCGATTGGGTATCCGGCACGGACACGGCCAGCGTCTCGGCGATTTCTGCCCTTGGCAGAACCTTCAGCGACACCTCGCTCAAAACGCCCAATGCCCCCCAGGACCCGGCCATGAGCTTGACCAGATCGTATCCCGTCACATTCTTCATCACCCGGCCGCCGTTCTTGATCACCTGCCCGCGCCCGTCGACATAGCGCACGCCCAACAGGAAATCCCGGCACGCCCCGGCCTGCACCCTGCGCGGCCCCGAGACATTGGCGGCCACGACCCCGCCGATTGTCGGCCCGCCGGATGTTGCCAGAAGCCCGCGATAATCCATCGGTTCAAAGGCCAGGCGCTGCCCTTCTGCCGCCAGCGCTGCCTCGATCTCGGCCACCGGTGTCCCGGCCCGCGCCACCAGCGTCAGCGCCCCCGGCTCATAAAGCGTGATCCCGCGCAACCCCGCCACGCTCAATTCCGCGCCCGGCCCGCCAACCCCACGGGTGCCGCCGCCAACGATCCGCACCGGCGCACTCAGCCCGGCCACCATTCCGGCCAGTTCGGTCTCTGTCTCTGGTCTCATGACATTCATCTTTTCGAAAATACTCTGGGGGTTTGGAGGCAAAGCCCCATCATTCCGCCGCCATCCGCCGCGCTGCCGAACTGTCCAGCGGGAACACCTTGGCCGGATTCAACAGCCAGGCCGGATCGAACACGTCCTTGACTGCCATCTGCGCCTCCAGATCCTCACGCCCGTACTGATGCACCATCAGATCGCGTTTCTCGATCCCCACCCCATGCTCTCCGGTCAGACACCCGCCCGCCTCGACGCACAGCTTCAGGATCTCGGCCCCGAACGCCTCGCATTTCTCCAGATCACCAGGCTTGTTGGCATCGAACAGGATCAGCGGGTGCATGTTGCCGTCGCCCGCATGGAACACGTTGCCCACCGGCAGGCCATAATCTTCGCTCATCTCGCCGATCCGGCGCAGCACCATGGGCAGCGCCGAAACCGGGATGGTGCCATCCAGACACATGTAATCGTTGATCTGTCCCATCGCGCCAAAGGCCGATTTCCGCCCCAGCCAGATCTTGGCGCTTTCCTCCGCCGACTGGCTTTCGCGCAGTTCCACCGGGTTGTGACGGCGGGCAATCTCGATGATCCTGGCCAACTGGCCGTCGATTTCGGCCTCCGATCCTTCGACCTCGACGATCAGCAGCGCCTCGCAGTCCGGATAACCCGCATGGGCAAAATTCTCGCAGGCCTGAATGCAAAGCTTGTCCATGAATTCTATCGCCACCGGCAGGATGCCCGATTTGATGATGTCCGACACGCATTGCCCCGCCACCGCGTTGTCGTCAAAGCCCATCAGAACCGGCCGCGCGCCCTCGGGCTTGCGCAGGATGCGCAGGGTTGCCTCGGTCACCACGCCCAACTGCCCTTCCGAGCCGCAGATGACCCCCAAAAGATCCAGCCCGCCCGCATCCAGATGCGCGCCGCCGATCTCGACGACCGAGCCATCCATCAGCACCATCGTGACGCCGAGCAGATTGTTGGTGGTCACGCCGTATTTCAGACAATGCGCGCCGCCCGAGTTCATCGCGATATTGCCCGCAATGGCGCAGGCCAGCTGCGAGGAGGGGTCAGGGGCATAAAAGAAATCCTCCTCTTCCACCGCCCCGGTCACGCTCAGGTTGGTGCGGCCCGACTGAACCCGGATGAAACGGTTGTCATAGTCGACCTCCAGTACCTCGTTCATCCGGGCAACGCCCAGAAGCACGCAATCCGCCGTCGGCAAGGCGCCACCCGCCAGCGACGTGCCCGAGCCGCGCGGCACCACCGGCACCCCCTCCTCGTGGCATATGCGCAAGACGTCCGAGACCTCCTGTGTCGAGGCGGGCAGAACCGCCAGCATCGGCGGGCATTTGTACGCGGTCAGCGCATCGCATTCATAAACGCGGGTTTCGGCCTCGTCATGGATCACCGCATCCTCCGGCAGTACCTGGACCAACCGCTCTCGCAGCCGATCCTTGCGCGCCAGCACCGCGGTATCGGGTTTCGGCATTTCCATGGCAATCTCCTCCGTTTGGTAAATTAATATTACCAATTTACCGATCTGGCAAGTTCAACCGGTAAGCCTTACTGTCGCAGCCATGACATGGATCGACCGCGCCCTGCTGTTTTCACCGCTGGACTATGCCGCCATCGCGCTGTTGTTGGGGGCATGGGTCTGGATCGGCTGGCGGATCGAGAATCCCGCACCCGGCAAACCGTCTGTGGCCCGCATGATGGACGACTTTCGCCGCGACTGGATGAAAGAGATGGTCACCCGCCAGCCCCGGATGTTCGACGCGCAACTGGTCGCCAGCATGCGGCAGGGCAGCACCTTCTTCGCCTCGACCTCGATGATCGCCATCGGCGGCGGGCTGGCGCTGATCGGCAACACCGACCGGCTGGCGGGCGTCGCGCAGGATCTCGCGATTGGAACCGCACCCGACATGGTGTGGGAGATCAAGATCCTGATAACGCTCTTGTTTCTGTCCAGCGCGTTTCTGAAATATGTCTGGGCGCATCGTCTGTTCGGTTATTGCGCCGTCCTGATGGCGGCGGTCCCGAACGACCCGGACCATCCCGAGGCCTATCCCCGCGCCGGGCAGGCCGCCGAGATCTGCGTCACCGCTGCCCGCAGTTTCAACCGGGCCCTGCGAACGACCTATTTCGCGCTGGCCACGGTCGCCTGGCTGCTGGGGCCGCTGGCGCTGATCCTTGCCACGTTGGCGACGCTGGCAGTGCTCTATCGCCGAGAATTCGCCTCGCATTCCCGCGCAATCCTGCTGACCCGCCCACCTCACACGCAGTCGTGAACCCCATGTCAGCCGGACACGCCTATGGTTGCCGCATGAGATACCTGATCCTGATCGCATTACTGGGGCAACCGGCCCTTGCCGATGAACCCGTCATCGAAAACGCCACCGCCCACCGCTCGGGCGACACATGGCGAATCGACGTGACACTTTCCCACCCCGATACCGGATGGGATCATTATGCCGACGGCTGGCGGGTGCTTGACCCCGACGGAAACGAACTGGGCCTGCGCGTGCTGCTGCATCCGCATGAACACGAACAGCCCTTCACCCGCTCGCTCGGCGGCGTTTCGATCCCTGCGGGTGTCACCGAGGTTCGGATCCAGTCCCGTTGCCTCGTCGACGGGTGGAGCGGCCAGACCTATACCCTGAGCCTCGACTGAACGTCAGAACGCCCCCATGCTCAGCCCCGCGCCCAGCGCCATGCCAAGCTCGCGGCACTGTTCCAGTTCGGCTTCGGGAATGACCTTTTCCGCCAGTATCTGTTCGGGGGTCTGCGCGTGAGTACACACGATCATGGCGGGCTGAACCTCCTTCAGACGCCAGCCCTGCGCGATCCGGGCGACCTGGCGCACCGCATTTTCGCCATCCGACCCGGCGCAGACCATCTGCGCATAGGGTCGCCCCTCGATCCGGCCCAGAACCGGGTAATAGCAGCGGTCAAAGAAATCCTTCATCACGCCCGATATCGCCGCCAGGTTTTCGGGGCAACAAAAGACATAACCGTCTGCCGCCAGCAAATCATCCGGCCCCGCCTGATCGGCGGGTTTCAGCACCACTTGCGCCTCGCCGCGCGCACCCGCCCCGGCGGCCTCGGCCATCTGCCGGCTGCCGCCCGTGCGTGAATGGTAGACGATCAAAAGCTGTGCCATGACCCCGTCATACCCGGTGATAGGGGCTTCCGGCCAGTATCGTGGCCGCCCGGTACAGCTGTTCGGCCAGCATCACCCGCACCAGCATGTGCGGCCAGACCATCGCGCCAAAGGATATCGAGAAATCCGCCTCGGCCCGCAAATCCGCGTCGATTCCGTCGGCCCCGCCGATGATCAGCGCCAGATCCTGCCGCCCGGCATCACGCCACCCGGCCAACTTGTCCGCGAAATCGGGCGATGAAAGCGTCCTGCCGCGCTCGTCCAATGTGCAGATCACCGCGCCCTTGGGCAGCGCCTTGCGCAGCAAGACCGCCTCGGCGCCCATGCCCGCGTTCTTCTTGTCCTCGACCTCGATCACACATGCCGGGCCCAGGCCCAGCGCCCGCCCCGTCCGGTCGAACCGGGTCAGATAATCGTCAATCAGGGATTTCTCCGGTCCGGCCCGCAATCGGCCGACCGCGCAGATGCTAACGCGCATTCAACTCTCGCTTCCGGCCCGAAATCGCAGGCCGGGATAGCGCCTCAGTTCGCCGAGGCGCTGCTACCCTGCGGCAGCCACATCTTTTCCAGCTGATAGAATTCCCGCACTTCGGGGCGAAAGATATGAACGACCACGTCGCCCGTATCGATCAGCGCCCAGTCGCCGGCATCCTTGCCTTCGACCTTGCAGGTGAATCCGAACTCCTGCTTGATGCGGTCCATCAGCTTTTCCGCCATGGCCGAGACCTGACGTGTCGAACGTCCGGACGCGATCACCATGTAATCCGCTACCGACGACTTGCCGCGCAGATCGATCTGCACAACGTCTTCGGCCTTGTCATCGGATAGTGAGGAAAGGATGCGCTCAAGCAGCTTTTCGCTGGTAAGCTGAGAGTGGGCCATCATTGCGGCCCCGTTATCGGCGGGCAAACCCGCCTGTGTACTGAGAGACAGGACATAGTCCTCCTTTGAAAAGCACCGGCCAACCCCCCGGCGCGGGGGTAAGTTGAATTTAGCAACCAAATTTTGTCATTTCAATGAAACCCGGCGTCACGGGCGCTCACTCTTCAGCAAGTTGTTGCGAAACCGTCTCTTTTCCGGCGTCATCGTTGAGCAGGCGAACCTCTCGCTGCGGGAACGGAATCGAGATGCCTTCGGCCTTGAACGCGTCCCAAAGCGCCAGAAACACGTTGCCCCGTATGTTGGTCAGGCCGGCCGTCGGATCGCTGATCCAGAACCGCAGGATGTAATCGACACTGCTGTCACCGAACCCGGTTATGTGACAGACCGGCTCATGCCCCGGCCCGGACAGCACCCGACGAACGGATTTGACCGCCTTGATTGCCACCGCGCGCACCTGATGCGGATCGTCATCATAGGCGGTGCCAAAATTCAGGTCCAACCGCACGAACCGATCCGAATGCGACCAGTTCACCACCTGGTTTGTGATCAGATCCTCGTTCGGTATCAGATACTCGCGGCCATCCCGCGTCACCACCGACACATATCGCGCGCCCAACGCATTGATCCAGCCAAAGGTGTCGCCCAACGAGATGACATCGCCTGGCTTGATCGAGCGGTCCATCAGGATGATGATGCCCGAGATCAGGTTCGACACCACTTTCTGCAACCCAAAGCCGATGCCGACACCCACAGCACCCGATAGCAGGGCTATGCCGGTCAGGTCGAACCCGAGAGTCCTGATCGCAACCATCAGGACCAACCCATAAAGCGCCACTTGAATCGCCTTGGTCAAAAGCACCTGCATTGACGGTGTAAGGTCGTCATTCTGCTCAAGCCCGCGCGCGGCTGCCTGAGTAACCAGTCGCGTCAGCACCAAAAGGACACCGATCAGCAGCGTTGCCTTTAGAATACCCAATATGGAAATGTGCAGATCGCCGATAGAAATGGCGACGCCATCAAGGAACCCGGCCACATCATCAGTCAGATTCAGTGCGACCAGTGTCGCATAAACCCACATGGACCACTTGAAGATCTGCCTCAGTGTTCGGTTCCGAACCAGCCGCGCCAGAAAACCGATGATCAGCCACGCCGTCGCGAGGGTCGCGAAAACCCCGATGATGTAACTCCGCGATGGCCACGTCGCCTGCTGCATCACCAGATAGACCGCCCAGGACAACAACGCGAAATAGGCCAGCGTCAGACGGCGCATGATCTGCACCAGCACGCGCAGCCGCCATTTCGGCCAACCCTCGCGGGTGCGTGCCCACGCATCCCAGCGGTTTTTTGTCAGTACCTTCAGGCAATAGGCGATCGCCAGCAGAACCAGCAGAATCAGCATCTGGTATTGCCGCCAACCGGGGGTCAGGAACAGATCGACAAGTTTCGCGCCTTGCGTCGTGAACGCGTTGATCACGTCCGTGAACGTGGTCGGCAACAGGTCTGGGTCCATTCGCGTACCTCCTGCCCTCAGCATGGCCGGGCCGGGCGGCCAAGCGCAAGGCCCGTCGTGATGCCAAGATCAACCTTGATTGCCACTGTGCCCCGTTATATCTGGTGCACATGAGACACTACCCGGCTCCGAACCCGTATCTTCAGGACCGCGCGCGGTTGCGTGAACGGTTTTTCGGGGCTGCCCGCACGGTTCTGGCGCGCCTATAATCGGCGTCCAGCCACCATTTGCCAGCTATTCTCAAAAAACGGGAGAGGACCGATGTCCCCCAAGACACTCTATGACAAGATCTGGGATGCCCATGTCGCGCACGAAGCCGACGATGGCACCTGCCTTCTCTATATCGACCGCCACCTCGTGCACGAGGTCACCAGCCCGCAGGCCTTCGAAGGGCTGCGCATGGCGGGCCGAAAGGTGCACGCACCGGATAAAACCATCGCCGTACCGGACCATAACGTGCCCACCACGCCGGACCGCGTGAACGGGATCGAAAACCCGGAATCGCGCATCCAGGTCGAAGCGCTGGACAAGAACGCCAAGGATTTCGGCATTCACTATTACCCGGTGAATGACGTCCGTCAGGGCATCGTGCACATCGTCGGCCCCGAGCAGGGCTGGACCCTGCCCGGCATGACCGTGGTTTGCGGCGACAGCCACACAGCGACCCACGGTGCATTCGGCGCGCTGGCCCATGGCATCGGCACGTCCGAGGTCGAACACGTTCTGGCCACCCAGACTCTGATCCAGAAGAAGTCCAAGAACATGAAGGTGGAAATCACCGGCAAGTTGCAGCCGGGCGTGACCGCCAAGGATATCACTCTGGCCGTGATCGGTGAGACCGGCACCGCCGGGGGTACCGGCTATGTCATCGAGTATTGCGGCGAAGCAATCCGCGATCTGTCGATGGAAGGTCGCATGACCGTCTGCAACATGGCGATCGAAGGCGGTGCCCGCGCCGGCCTGATCGCGCCGGACGAGACCACCTTTGAATACGTCAAGGGCCGCCCCCACGCCCCCAAGGGCGCGCAGTGGGAAGCCGCGCTGAACTGGTGGAAAACGCTCTACTCCGACGACGACGCGCATTTCGACAAGGTCATCACCCTCAAGGGCGAGGACATCGCACCCGTCGTGACCTGGGGCACCTCGCCCGAAGACGTGCTGCCGATCACCGCAACCGTGCCAAACCCCGAGGATTTCACCGGCGGCAAGGTCGACGCGGCCCGCCGTTCGATCGAATACATGGGGCTGACCGCTGGCCAGAAGCTGAGCGATATCGAAATCGACACCGTCTTCATCGGCTCCTGCACCAACGGCCGCATCGAAGACCTGCGCGCCGCGGCCGCGATCCTCAAGGGCAAGAAGATCAAGGACGGTATGCGTGCCATGGTCGTGCCCGGCTCGGGCCTTGTCCGCGCCCAGGCCGAGGAAGAAGGTCTGGCGGATATCTTCAAGGAAGCCGGGTTCGAGTGGCGTCTGGCCGGGTGCTCGATGTGCCTTGCCATGAACCCCGATCAGCTCAGCCCCGGCGAACGCTGCGCCGCCACCTCGAACCGCAACTTCGAGGGCCGTCAGGGCCGCGGCGGGCGCACCCACCTGCTGAGCCCGGCAATGGCTGCCGCAGCGGCAATCACAGGACGGCTGACAGACGTGCGCGAGTTGATGTAAGCTGCCCTCATAATTGAATTTTTGAGGGAGAGACTGAAATGAGTGACTGGCTGAAACTGTTCCTTTTGGGAATACTGTTCATCGTGTTCGGGGTCATCGTCCTGGGCGCGCCTGTCGTGGCATCCGTGGCCATCGCGACGCTCACCGGAATCCTGCTGCTCATCGGCGGCGGGCTTCAGGTCATCGGCGGCTTCACCGTCGAAGGCACCGGTGCCAAGATCCTGTCCATCATCATGGGCGCGATCATGCTGTTTCTGGGCTGGTCATTCCTGTCTCATCCGCTGCAGGGCGTCATTTCGCTGGCCATGCTGGTTCTGATCCTGTTCATGGCCGGCGGTATCGCCCGCATCATCCTGTCGTTCCAGATGCGCGGAACACAGTTTTTCTGGCCCACACTGATCTCGGGCATTCTGTCGATGGTTCTCGCCGCCATCATCTGGAACTACGCGGCGGAAGACCCCACCTGGCTGCTGAAACTGCTCGGCATCCTTCTGGGTATCGAGATGCTGTTCAACGGGTTCGGCCTGATCTTCATGGCGCTGTTCTTCAAGGGCGCCGGAAACCAAATCAAACAAGGATAGCGCGGGGAACGGGGCTGGCCCTCTCCCGCAGGAGTGAAAAAATGGAAAAGTTCGAAAAAGTCCACGGGGTGGCCGCCCCAATGCCTTTGATCAACATCGACACCGATATGATCATTCCCAAGGTCCACCTGAAAACCATCAAACGGTCGGGCCTTGGCGTCGTCCTCTTCGACGAGATGCGCTATAACGATGACGGCAGCGAAAAGCCCGATTTCGTGCTGAACAAACCTGCCTATCGCGAGGCTGAAATTCTGGTCGCGGGCGACAACTTCGGCTGCGGATCATCGCGCGAACACGCACCGTGGGCGATCAAGGATTTCGGCATCAAGTCGGTCATCTCGACCAGCTTCGCCGACATCTTTTTCAACAACTGCTTCAAGAACGGTATCCTGCCGATCGTGGTCACCCCCGACCAGCATGAGGTTCTGATGCAGGACGCGCACAAGGGCGAGAACGCGCGAATGACGGTCGATCTGGAAACTCAGGAAATCACCACGTCTGACGGCGCGGTCATCAAGTTTGACATCGATCCGCACCGAAAACACTGCCTTCTGAACGGGCTGGATGACATCGGGCTGACGATGAAAAAGGCGGAACATATCGCAAAATTCGAATCAGAAGCGGCCCAATCCCGTCCCTGGGTGTAAGACTGACCCTACGTTAACCACAAAGGCCGCCCTGCGCGGCCTTTGTTCATTTGGGGCCGAATTTTACACAACCACAAAATGTAGTGCAAAATTATGAACACACGTCGAATTTGAGTCACCATTGATGCATTGCGGCACCACTCTTGCCATCTTTTTGCCTCAAATCATGTGTTTGTTGCCCTAGTGTCTTGAGAGGGATGTCTGTTGTCGGCACAAATATGCCTATAAGAGGCATCCGCTTTGCAAAGCGGGCACAAGTTGGAACAAGGGTGCGGCAAAGAACCGGCCTGTCCAGTTTGAAGGGATTCGGATAGTGTTTGCACGCACAACAGGGGCGGCGATACGTGGGTTGCTTGTGGCGCTTTTGGTGCTCACACCTGCGTTGTACCTGCCTGGTTCAGCTTCGAATGCGACAGAGATCGTGGTGTTCCTCGCGATTCTCGCATTTGTACTGACGTTTGCCGAATACAACTCCGCCTTTCCCAGCTTCATCGAATTCCGTGATGCGCCGCCTTTGAACCGGCTGCGGTTCGTCGGCCTGATGTCGATGGTCACCTTCCTGACATTGGTCTGCAAACACGTCTACGCGCCCACAGGATTGACCACCTTGTTTGCCGGTGTCGGCATACTGATCTCGAATGTCGTCGATTTCCCCTATTCGCCCGTGCGTCTGGTGGTCTTGATGCTGCCGCCGGATGCCAGTTCCGGTCTGGTCAATCTGGTGCGGATGTCGGCGGGAATCGCCTATATCGCCGCGCTGGTCACCGTGGCCACCTTTGCCTACGCGCTGCGCTTTCGCGGCTGGCCCCTGGGCAACGGCGCCTTCAACGTTTGGGTGAACCTTCCTCTTTTCGACCCGACAACCGGCGGCGATGTCGTCACCCGGTTGCAACGCGACGGTCGGCTCAACGTCACGGTGGGCGTGCTGCTGCCCTTCCTTATTCCGGCAGTGATCAAGCTGGCGTCCGATGTCATCGACCCGATTTCGCTGGGCAATCCGCAAACCCTGATCTGGACCATGAGCGCCTGGGCCTTTCTGCCCGCCAGCATCATCATGCGAGGCATGGCCATGATGCGAATCGCCGGCCTGATCGAGGAAAAACGCCGCCGCGCCTATTCCACCGCCGAGGCCGCCCAGACCGCATGATCCGGGCCGTTCTGCTGCTTCTGCTGTTGCCATCGCTGGCACAGGCAGATGTTTTGCGTATCGCAACCTACAACACCGAACTCAGCCGCAAGGGCCCTGGCCTGTTGCTGCGCGACATTCAACGAAGCGACCCGCAAGTCACGGATGTTGTCACGGTGATTTCAACCGTTTCGCCGGATGTGATTGCCCTGCAAGGTATCGACTGGGACCATGACGGTTTGGCCCTGAACGCCCTGGCAGACCTGCTCAGCAAGGCAGGTATCGACTATCCCCACCGCTATTCCAGCCAACCCAATAGCGGCATCGAAACCGCCCTCGACCTTGACGGCGACGGCCGCACCTTTGGCCCCGGTGACGCGCAGGGTTGGGGCGAGTTTTCCGGGCAAGGCGGTCTGGCCGTCCTGTCCCGTTACCCGATCATAAACGAGGCGGTCGTTGAATTCACCAACCTCCTGTGGCGCGACCTGCCCGGCGCGCAACTGCCGCAGACGGCTTCGGGTCCCTTCCCCACGGCAGAGGCACAGGCGCAACAACGCCTGTCTTCCACCGCGCATTGGGCGATTCCAATCGATGCGCCAGCGGGTCGGTTTCATCTGATGACCTTCCATGCCTCACCGCCGGTCTTCGACGGCCCCGAAGATCGCAACGGCCTTCGCAACCGTGACGAAATCCGGCTGTGGCAAGCCTATCTGGACGGCGCGCTTGGCCCTGCCCATGCTACGAAATTCGTCCTCGCCGGTGATGCAAATCTTGACCCGCACGACAGCGATGGTCGCACCGAGACCGTCCGCACCCTGCTGTCCGACCCACGCCTGCAAGACCCCGCTCCACAAAGCGCCGGTGCTGCGCGTGCCGGAAACCAGAACCACCGCTCGCCTGACGCACATGACACAGTGGACTGGCCCGGGATCGGTCGCTTTCGCGTCGATTACGTCTTGCCATCCTCGGACTGGTCGGTGGCAGATGCCGGGGTGTATTGGCCCGCCCCCGATGTGGACGGGCATGAGGCCGCGTCACGCGCCAGCCGTCACCGGCTGGTCTGGGTGGATCTCTTGGCCGAGTAGTCCCGCCGGGACCGCCGATGCCAGCGCGGTCGTGAAATCGGTTTGTACAAATGGGCCAACTAGGGTCTCAAAATGCGTACAATCCAGACAATTCGGCGTGTTCCACAAGTACCGCATCTCGATCAGGTGCCGCGCCATTGGCCAGAACGGCTGCGCCAGTTCAAGCGGCCACCACGACATTTCCTTTACCGAAACCGGTCGCCTCAGAACCCGCGACAACCCCTCGGCAATGTCTCGCCCGGTCACTGTGAACCCTGCAAAAGGCACCTCCGCGAACCGCGGCAATTCACCCCGGATTTCCGCCAAGGCAACGGCTGCACGGGCAAGATCGGGCAGATAGGCCCAGGCGTGCGGTATGTCCGGATCGCCGGGATAGACGAATTTGCCCTTTGCCAAAGGCTTGATCATGACCTGATCGAACCAGTTGCCCGAAGCTTCGGTGTCGATGAAATCCCCTGCCCGCAACAGGATCGTACGCACGGTCGAGGCGCGATAGGCCTCTTCCATTTGCCTGCGAATTCGTCCCAGTGGATTGGTCGCCAGATGTGGTGTCGCGCCCGACCACGGCCCCGGCGTATCTGCACCGAAGACATAAACATTTCCCGGCACAATCACCGTCGAACCGCTGAGTTTCGCAGCCTCGATCACCTTTGCATGAAGGGGGACAACCTGCTTGGCCCACTCTGTATAGGGCGGGTTCCAGGCGTTTACGATCACATCCGCACCTTGTGCTGCAATCAGCAAGTCGTCTGACTTTCGGTCAAATCCGCGCACGGTCCAGCCAGCCTTTGCAAACGCCAATACAGCATTTCGGCCAAACCGTCCCGAGGCCCCGAGAACAAGTACTGTCTGTGTCATGAATATTCTCCTCTTCTCGGGGACAAGATACCCATTCGATCACGTTATTGAATTGCAGAAAAACGCAGATCATGTATTCATTTCTGAATGGATAAGTCGCTCATTTCCGCTGACTGGTCCCTGATTCAAAGCTTTCTGGCTGTCGTCGAAACCGGTTCCCTGTCTGCCGCAGCCCGAAATCTGAACAGCAGCCAACCAACTCTGGGCCGTCAGATTCAGGCTCTGGAGCAATCCCTGGGCGTGTCGCTGTTCCACCGGCACACCCGTGGTCTGAGGCTGAGCGATACTGGCGCACAACTGTTACCCATGGCAATCCGGATGCGCGATGCCATGCAGGAGATTTCACTGATCACCGCAGGCGAAGCAAAGAGCCTCGCAGGTACGGTCAGGATCACAGCCTCGGTCTTTGCCTCGCACCACAACCTTCCGCCAATCCTTGCCCGCATCCGAGAGTTGGAGCCCGAAATTCAGTTGGAATTGGTGCCGACCGACGCCACCGAAAACCTGTTGTTTCGCGAGGCGGATATCGCCGTTCGCATGTACCCGCCCCGGCAACTCGACATTGTGGCACAGCACATCACGGATATCGAACTGGCCGCATTTGCCGCCAAATCCTATCTGAAACGCGCAGGAATGCCTGAGAAAATCGAAGATTTGATGGACCATGATCTCGTCGGGCTGGATGCGGACGAGGCGATCATCACCACGATGCGAGAAATGGGATGGCCTGCCACGCGCAGGATGTTCGTCGTGCGGTGCGACAACCACAGCGCTTATTGGGAACTGGTGCGCGCCGGATGCGGCATCGGCTTTACGCAGCGCTCTGTGGGACAGGCCGATCCGACAGTGCAAGAGCTGCCGTTCGATCTGCCCATCCCACCTCTGCAGGTCTGGCTGGCCGCGCCGCAAGCCATGCGGCAAACCCCCCGCATTCGCCGTGTATGGCACCTGTTGGCGGAGGGTTTGCTTGGGTTGAACCGTTAGGCCGGAAGCGGGCCAGTATGAGTTCCGCGTGGTGGATAGTTGTTATCCAGCGCGTATTTGATGCCACCCTTGATATCCGCCACGGACGGACGACCAAACGGTGTCGATTGCTGCCAGGCAAAATACAAAGAGCGATCCGGGGCGACATAGAAATGGCCGGGTTCGGCGAAATAGGGCGCCTCGGCGGTGCCTTCACGGCCTTTCGACATATACAGCCCCCAATCATCCCGCGCCGCCGCCAGCGGCAGACCGTGCCCGACGCGCAAGCGAGAGGTTCCGGCCTTTTCGACGGTTTGCGCCGCGCGTTCCGCCGTATCCGTGCTGAGCATGATGACTTCGACACCAAGTTCGGCAAAGTCATCCAGCGCTGCCTCCAGCTCGCCCATCTGCCGGACGCAGATCGGACAGTGCACGCCTCGATATTGAATCACCAGCGTTCCGTTTTTCCCTTTGTCCCGGTCCAAGTCGAAGCTTCCGTGCGCCACGGTTTCGATTTTCAGTTCAGGGACCGCATTTCCCGGTATCAGCATGTATTTTCCTCGTGTTTTGGCCGGATCGTCTCATTGACCCGTTGCCGCGCACACGCTAGGGCGATGGCAACGAAACGCAAGGAGACCGTTCATGCCCAACCCTTCGCTCCTCATCCTGCCCGGAGACGGAATTGGCCCGGAAGTTATGGCCGAAGTGCGCAAAATCATCGACTGGTTTGGTACAAACCGCGGTCTTCACTTTGACGTGAGCGAAGACCTGGTGGGCGGTGCAGCCTATGATGTGCACGGCAAGCCGCTGGCGGACGAGACCATGGCCAAGGCGCAGGACGTGGATGCTGTGCTGTTGGGTGCCGTAGGCGGGCCGAAATATGACGACCTGGATTTCAGTGTGAAGCCCGAACGCGGGCTGTTGCGTTTGCGCAAGGAAATGGATCTCTATTCCAACCTGCGCCCCGCCCAGTGCTTTGACGCGCTGGCCGATTTCTCGTCGCTGAAAAAGGACATCGTCGCGGGTCTCGACATCATGATCGTGCGCGAACTGACCTCAGGCGTCTATTTCGGAGAACCGCGTGGCATCTTCGAGGAAGGCAACGAGCGCGTGGGCATCAATACTCAGCGCTACACCGAAAGCGAGATCGAACGTGTTGCCCGCTCGGCCTTCGAACTGGCAATGCGCCGCAACAAGAAGGTCTGCTCTATGGAGAAGGCCAACGTGATGGAATCGGGCATTCTGTGGCGCGAGGTGGTGACCCGCGTGGCCAAAGATTATCCAGAGGTCGAATTGAGCCACATGTACGCCGACAACGGCGCCATGCAGCTGGTGCGCGCGCCGAAACAGTTTGACGTGATCCTGACCGACAACCTGTTCGGTGACATCCTGTCCGATTGCGCCGCGATGCTGACCGGCAGCCTGGGCATGCTGCCCTCGGCGTCGCTGGGCGCCCCCATGGCCAATGGCCGCCCCAAGGCGCTTTACGAGCCCGTACACGGCTCGGCCCCTGACATCGCAGGTCAGGGTAAGGCCAACCCCATCGCCTGTATCCTGAGCTTCGCCATGGCGCTGCGCTACAGTTTTGATCATGGGGCCGAGGCTGACCGTCTGGAAGCGGCGGTTGAAAAGGTGCTAGCCGATGGTGTTCGCACCGGCGATCTGCTGGCCGATGAAGGCGTCAAACCGGTGTCGACCACGGAAATGGGCGCTGCCATCATCGCCGCGTTGGACAACAGCCTGTAATTTCTACTGGCCTGCGGCGGATGTTTCTGCCGCAGGCTCTGCAACCGGGCTGTGCGGCTGGTAGTGCGCCACCCGCTCGGCATGATGCAGTATCCTGTCAAGCCAGCGCATCGCGTCGGTATGCGCAAAGACCTCTTCCAGAGAATAAAGCCCTGCATGTTCCCCCAGCATCATCGCGCGGCGGTGGCGCTTGGCCCGACGCTGGACAAGCGCTTGCAAGCGCAGCAGGCGGACCGCGACCGTCGGAGACGCCAGATCGCCGGCCGCCAGCGACAGCGCCACGCCTGCAGCCAAGCCGGGTCTGCGCAACAGGCGGTCCGACAACAGCGTTTCCATCCGGCCTCTCTGTCCGGCCCGGCGCAACAGACGGTCCAGATGATCAATTTGATGAAGCAAGGCGGCAAAGGCTTCTTCTTCGGCCGCTCGCCCTTCGGTGAGACGAATGGCGGCAAGGTATTTCCTCAACTCCTCCAACGCGTCAGCGCATACGCCAAGAGCCGCGAGAGGGCGCAAATCCGGTTCGGGCTGCAGAGCCGATCCGATTGCAGTGAACAACCGCGCCGCAATGGACGAAACGGCTGTCTGCGCCGCGAGAATGGCGGTACCCGGATCGCTGAGCAGCCGTTCGTCAAGGTCGATCAGACGCTCCCGCTTGTCGGGCAGAATGCGCGCAACCAGACCAGAAAACTGGCGTGTTATCGGTAGGAACAACGCTGTTCCGGCCAGATTGAACCCGGTGTGGAAAACCAGGAGCGAGGTCATTTCGTCGGTTGACGCCGCGATATGCTCCAGATTCGTACGGAACAGGAACAATAACGGAAACGCGATCACGGATGTCGCAATGTTGAAGATCAGGTTGGCAATCGCCGTTTGCCGCATCGGAACCGATCCACCCAGAGAGGCAAGCAGGGCGGTGAACGTGGTGCCGATGTTCATGCCGATGACAAGGCTGGCCGCCTGGATCATCGAAATCGCCCCCGCCGACAGCATCACCAGCGACAAGGCCATCGCGGCGCTTGAGGATTGCATGAGAATGGTGATGGCTGCACCTGCTCCCACCAGCGTCAGCAACCCCAGAAAGGTTGCACCCGGCAGCATGGCAGGCGTCACGGTCTCGGTCAGATCGCCCATTCCCGTCTGCATCAGTTCCAACCCGACGAGCAGCAGGCACAGGCCGGACAACACCCGCCCGAACCGGGCCACCGGCCCATGTGCCAGCAAATCGACCAGCGCGGCCGGGAACAGCAAGGCCAAGGCCACGTTGCCCAGTTTGAGCTTGAAGCCCAGAACGGAGACCAGCCAGCCGGTCGCGGTCGTGCCGATATTGGCGCCGTAGATCACGCCCATAGCTTCGGGCATCGTCAGCAAGCCGGCCCCCACGAAACCGACTGTCATGACCGTCGTCGCGCTAGAGGATTGCACAACAGCAGTCGTCGTCGCCCCCGTCAGCACGCCGCGCAAAGGTGTGGTGGTAAACGTCGTAAGAATGCGGCGCAAACGACTGCCAGCAGCCTCGCGCAAGGCGTTGGTCATGATTTCCATGCCCACAAGGAACATGCCAACGCCACCAACCAGATAGAATAAATTCCCGTTCATGCCAGACCCTCGATTGAGCCTACCGTCTGACAATTGCCGCCTTCCGGCAAGAGAGGCAATTTCCCGAGCTACTATCAGAATCCCTCTTGCAACTGTATGCCCGCGAGTATAGATCACCCGCCACGGTCGGAGTGTAGCTCAGCCTGGTAGAGCACTGTCTTCGGGAGGCAGGGGCCGGAGGTTCGAATCCTCTCACTCCGACCAATAAAACAAGGCCTCTGACTGGGCCTTTTTTGTTTTCCGGTTTGTTGTTAACTTGCCCCTTTTTTTGACCGTCATCGGCGTCAAGGAGCCTTTTGAGACGGTTTTCCAAGCATATGCTGTAATCGAGACCAGATTGCGTTTAAGCCCACCATTGGTCGATTGCGGCAATGTCCTCATCGGACCAGCCGAAATGATGGGCGAACTCGTGAATTACGACATGGGCGATCAACTCGTCCAGTTCGACGTCACCACGCTCACGCCACTCAGTCAGAATGGGTTGACGGAAGAGCCAGACGGAATCTGCTGGTAGCGCCACATCGGAAAACGATTTCTCGGTCATCGGTATCCCCTCGTAGAGCCCAGTCAACTCAAGGGGGTCAGCGATACTCAGTTCATTCAAAATGTCGGGCGTCGGCCAATCGGAGATGCGCAGGATGACGGCCTCGGCTGCGGGACGGAACGCCATTGGCAGCGAGGCGATGGTATCACGGGCGATCTTCTCAAAGTGGTCGAGGTCGTTTTGCATGCCACGGATATGGCATCTGGGAGCGGCACAGTGAAGCATGAAACACAATGTGGCAAAACCAAGCGCCGTAGTTGGCCGCTCTGCTTGGGTTTTGGCCGTCGTTCAATAACCCATCTGGCTGCTGTCCAAGGGATCATGACCAGGTGCCACCAACAAGGTTGGCCATCGCAGCACAGACCTTTACAACGGCTTGGCATTTTAAAACGGAGACTCGGCACCTTCTCAATCCGCCGTCGATCCTTCGGTATCGCGGCGGGCGTGCATACGGGCCTTGACGATGCGACCCACGAAAAGCGGCAAGATGAAACCTGCGATAGCAACCGCCCACAGGGCAATCGACAATCCGCTGTCGACCAGCGTCCAGTAGTCCCCGTTCGAGATCGTAACCGCGCGACGCAAGTTGTTTTCCATCGTGTTGCCCAGCAGCGTCCCCAGAATCACCGGCACCAGCGGCACATCAAGCTTACGCAAGACCCAGCCCATCACACCAAAGCCAATCATGACCAACAAGTCGAATGATGAACCCGAGATTCCGTAGATACCAACGAAACTAACCATCGCCACGATCGGCATCAGAATACGCGGTGGCACCATGAGTACGCGGGTAAACAGCCCGACCATTGGTATGTTCATGGCCAGAAGCATAAAGTTTGCAATGAAAAGTGCGGCGATCAGCCCCCAGACAACATCCGGGTTCTGTGAGAACAGCAACGGGCCAGGCGTGATATTGAGCGAAAGAAGAACGGCTAGCAACACCGCCGTGGTACCAGATCCCGGCACACCCAACGCCAGCATGGGCACCAGCGCGCCACCGGCGGCGGCATTGTTTCCCGCTTCGGGCGCGGCCACCCCTCGCGGGTCGCCTGTGCCGAAGCTGTTTTTCCGGTCGACCAACCGCTTTTCCATCGAGTAGGAGATGAAAGACCCAAGCGATGCCCCCGCACCCGGCAAAACGCCCGCGATAAACCCCAGACCGGATGCCCGCAGCATGGTGGCAAAGGTCGATTTCAACATGCTCCACGAGGGCGTCAATCGACCCACCTGAACTTTTTTTCTATCGGCGTCGGCCTCGCCGTGGCGATGTTCGAGGAAGATAAAGACCTCTGACAAGGCGAACAGCCCGACGATGGCAACAAGAAAGTCGAGGCCATCATAGAGATGCACCTCGCCGAAAGTCAGCCGCGGCACGCCAGTCTGGGTATCTACCCCGATCACGGCAAGACCAAGCCCTAGCATCGCGGCAAAGGCAGATTTCGCCTGATTGGTTGACGACACGCCTCCTAGCGTCGCGAAGGCCAGTACGAACAGCGCGAAATATTCGGCGGGGCCGAAGAGCAGGGCAAACTTGACCAGTTGCGGCGCCAGCAGGATGAGGCCCCAGGTGGCCAGAAATGCGCCGACAAAGCTTGCCACACCAGATAACGAAAGCGCTTCGCCCGCCTGTCCCTTCAACGCCATCGGATGGCCGTCCAGGCACGTCATCATCGCTGGCTCATCTCCGGGTATATTGAGAAGGATCGAGGAAATCCGGCCTCCATACATGGCCCCGTAGTAGACCGAGGTGAGCAGGATCAGCGAAGGCGTAGCCCCTAGCCCAAGCGTGAAAGCCAAGGGAATGAGGATGGCGACGCCGTTCGAGGGGCCAAGCCCCGGCAAAGCGCCCATCATAGTCCCCAGAAACGTGCCAAGCAGGGCAAGCGCGAGGTTCTGGAGGGAAAGTGCGGTGGCAAAGCCGTCGCCGAGCGAGGCAAGAATGTCCATCAGAGTATCCCTTTCTCAGAATCCGAGCGGACCGCGTGCAAGCGACAGTCCAAGAATGAGTTTGAATACGACGTAAATGCCGACCGAGGTCAAAACGCCGACCAGAACCGCCTGCAGTGGCCCGGTTCCAAGCCGCCAGGTCAGGTAGGTGGCAGCCAATGCAGTGGCGATGACAAAGCCCAGAGAGCCAAGCAATTCTGCATAGAGAACCATCACCACAACAGCGGCAAAGATCTCGGCCAGCCGCGCGAGGCTTGGCCACTCCGGCTCGGCATCGGGGCGCAGTAAAATAGCAAGCGAGGACAGGCCCAGGATCACGGCAATTGCGAGCGGAAAGGTTTTCGGCCCGACGGCGTCCGACAGAAAGCTTTCTTCAATCTGCAGCGTCGCCCATGCATAGAACAGTGCCAGACAAATGCCGAAGGCTCCGAAAATGCGATCGCTCATGCGGTTCTCCCTGAATTGGGTGCGCGGCAGGGCACGGCCCCGCCACGGCACGTGGTTAAAGCGTTATTTGATGATTCCGATGTCGCGCGAGATCTGCTGGATCTGCACCACGGAGTCGGACACGAAGGCTTGGAAATCGGCCCCTTGCAGGTCAAGCGGGGCCAGACCGTTGGCTGCCATCACCTCTTTCCACTCGTCCGAAGCGTAGAGGGTCCCGATCTTCTCGACCCATTCTCCATAGGCCTCGTCGGACATGCCACCGGGCGCATAGAAACCACGCCAGTTGGCGCCAATTGCATCAATGCCCTGTTCCTTCGCCGTCGGGAAATCCGCGAATTCGCCTGTCAAACGTTCAGGACTTAGCACCGCGATAACGCGGATATCGCCTGAATCGACGAACCCCTTGGCCTCTGAGATATCACCGGTGAAGGCCTGAACCGAACCGGCAAGCAACTGTGTCACTGCCTCACCACCGCCGTCAAAGGCAATGTATTTCACGCTGCGCACATCGTCGATCCCATAGGCGTTTGCGGCGATCAGTACTTTCAGGTGATCCCAGCCTCCCACGGCTGAACCGCCTGCAATCGACACACTGGTCGGGTCCGCCTTGATCTGGTCTAGCAGCTCGGGAAGCGTCTGAACTGGACTGTCCTTGGACACCGCGATCACGCCGTAATCGGCACCGATCGAGGCCAGCCAGCGCACCTGATCCATTGTGTTGCCGGGATAGGCCCCTTGTGCCAGGCGGGTTGCCGTAGCCGACGAGGCCGCAACGATCAGCTCGTTGTCATCGCCACGCTTGTTGACCACCTCGGCAAAAGCCACGCCGCCGCCGCCGCCAGCCAGATTGACCACCTGCATCGTCTTGTCGATCAGCCCGAGATCCTGAAGCGATTTGCCCACTTGCCGGCAGGTGAAATCCCATCCTCCGCCGGGGTTGGCTGGCGCGATGCATTCCTGCGCCGCGGCGCCGGTAGCAAGGCCAAGACCCGCAGCCGCAATGGCCGCGCGAACCAGATTTAATGCCATAACATTTCTCCTCTGTGGTCTCCGGCTCATCTCCTCAGCCGAAGTTCCCGAGCACAATACAGGTTGAAGCTGTCACCAACCTGTCACATCCTTTTCGAAAGGAAGGAGGGCGGATGCGGGTTCTGCTGGTCGAAGATTCCGAGGATTTGGCCGAGGCAACCCAACGGCGGTTGTCGCGTTCGGGGATGGCCTGTGATCTGGCGGCGAACCTGGCCGATGCGCGGGCCTGTTTCGAGGTTCAATCCTATGATGCCGTCATATTGGATATAAATCTGCCCGACGGCGCCGGAACAGATCTCTTGAGCGAAATGCGGCGCGCCGGGCAGGTCGTCCCGGTATTGATGCTGACAGCGCAGTTCTCTGTCGATGACAAGCTGTCGGCCTTCAGCCTTGGAGCTGACGATTATCTGGTGAAACCCTTTGATCATCGCGAACTGGAAGCACGGCTTCACGCAATCCTGCGCCGCGAACAGGCTGACAGATCAGCCGAACAGATTGTGGGGGAGCTGAGCTATAACGCGACGTCCGGCATCGCCACGCTTGCCGGTCGGCCCCTTGATCTGACCCGGCGTGAGTTCTCACTACTGGGGCTTCTGGTTAAGAACCGCGGGCAGGTTCTGTCAAAAGAGCGGCTGATCGATGGGCTTTACGCCTTTGATGATGCGGCGCCAGGGGTGAACGCCATCGAGCTTTACGTGGCGCGCCTGCGCAAACGGCTGGCTGGCGGCAATGTCGAGATTCAAACCCTGCGCGGGCTTGGCTACAAACTGGACGCGACTGACGCTGTGGAAGAGCGCGATCGGATTCCATGACCAAACCTGCCCGCACCACTCCGTCCCTGTCGCTATCGGCCCGTTTGGTAATCGGTTTGACCGGGCTCTTGATCATCGGGGGCGTGGTCCTTTCAATGGCGGCCTTTGCCTATGGCCGTGCGGCGGCGCGAGAGGCCTATGACAGGTTGCTGATGGGTGCCGCCAATGACATTGCAGCCTCGGTCTCGGTTATTGACGGCCTGCCCATCGTCGATCTGCCGGTTTCGGCATTTG
Organism: Ruegeria sp. YKSF57; assembly: GCF_059612585.1. NCBI lineage: Bacteria > Pseudomonadati > Pseudomonadota > Alphaproteobacteria > Rhodobacterales > Roseobacteraceae > Ruegeria > Ruegeria sp. YKSF57. The sequence continues at coordinate 51,368 of NZ_JBXWQW010000007.1, forward strand.
AACTTCTGGCCCTCGCGTCCGACGATCGCGTCGCCTATCAGCTGCGCGGCCCGGATGGCCAAGTGCTGACGGGTTACGACAGCCTTCCACTTCCGCCCGACAATGCGCCGGATACGGTTATGTATGATGCTGAGATCAGCGGCGAGGCGGCTCGGTTCATCAGGGTGACGAGAAGGTTTGCCGAACGCCGCTTTTCCGGGCAGATCGAAATTGTCGTCGGACAAACGATGCTTGCCCGCAACGAACTGGCATTCGACATCACACGGAATGCGCTCGGCGGGCTCGCCGTGGGCGGGTTGGCCATGCTCGCCTTTGCGGTTGTTGTCGTGCGCCGGTCGCTGCGCCCGCTCGACCGTCTTGCCAACAGTCTGACGGCGCGAGACCCCCGCGACCTGACCCGCATCGACGCATCGGTCCCGCGTGAAGTGGACACGATGGTGCAGGCCATCAATGGTTTCATGGGCCGATTGAATCAGCAGTTCGCGACAATGAAGAACCTGATATCTGACACCGCCCACCAGCTGCGCACACCGGTTGCTGCTCTGCGTGCTCAGGCTGATCTGGCCGCGGACGAAACCGACGCGGTCCAACGCGCTCAAATCGTGGAACAGATTCATGACGGAACGGTTCGCCTCAGTCACCTGCTGGATCAGATGTTGTCGCGTGCCATGGTCATCCATCGTGGTGATGCAGCCCGCCGCGAACAAGTCGACCTGCGAGACATTGCGCTTGATATCTTCGAGGAGGGCGACTACCGCCTACTCGCACCGCAAGCCGAAATCCGGTTGGAGATCGGCGAAACGCCTGTGTTTGTCATGGCCGACGCGCTGTCCCTGACCGAGGCGGCCAAGAATCTACTTGGCAACGCACTGGCACACGGGCGCTCTCCGGTGACGATAGGCGTTCATCAGAGCGGAAAGACGGTCTGCCTTTGGGTGCAGGATTCCGGTCCAGGCCCGTCTGCTGACATCCTCAAGGCTCATGGTCAAAGATTCACAACCCGAAGCGCGCGCGGTACGGGTCTTGGCCTGTCGATTGCCCAAGCAGTGGCCAACGCTTTTGGCGGGCGGCTGGAGATGGAGGCGGGTGCGCAAGGATTCCGTGCCTCAATCGTGTTGCCCGGAAAGGTGGCCTGATGATCCGCTGTATCATCTTTGCGATCCTGCTTTGCTTCGGCTTCATGGCAAGTCCGGCAGGCGCGCAAGAAGACGTTCGCATGTTTGGCCCACCTGATGCCGTAATCAGCCTTACCCTTCGCACGACAACCGACATTTCGATTTTTGCGCCAACCATCACCGATTTTCTTGCCACACGACCGGATCTGTCGATCCGATATGAACAATGGGGATCAAACGAACTTTACACCCAGACGGCACGCGATTGCTCTATTGGAGCGGCGGGAGCCGATATTGTGATCAGCTCCGGCGTTCATCAGGTTGTGAAGCTGGTCAACGACAACTGCGCAGCAACCTGGATGTCTCCGGAAACCCGTTCCCTGCCAGAATCGCTGCGCTGGCGTGACCAGGTCTGGGGCATTTCACGTGAACCGGCGGTGATGGTCTATAATCGGGATCTGGTGCCACCGGACGAGGTCCCGCGCACCCGTTTCGATCTGCTAGATCTGCTGAGGCCGGACGGATCGCCCTATGCCGGGCGAGTCGCCACTTATGACATTGAATCCTCCGGGCTTGGATATCTATTTGCCTACATGGATTCGCAAGAGGCGACGAGTTTTGGCGGGTTGCTGGAAGCCTTTGCAAGATCCGGCGCCGTCGCAACCTGCTGTTCGGCCGAGATCATTTCAGGCGTGAGCAACGGTGATTATCTGGTCGCCTACAACGTTCTGGGGTCATACGCAGCCGAGGCTGCGACCGCTGACCCCACACTCGGCATCGTCGCACCGGAAGACTACACGCTGATCCTGTCACGGGCTGCTATCCTGCCAGGAAGCCAGCCCAGCCCACACGCCACAGCGTTTTTGGATTACATACTGTCCACAGAAGGGCAACTGATGATGACAAAATCTCATCTGGTGACCCCCTCCATGGCGCCGTTTTCCGCGGATGAGTTAGAGGAAACGACCGCCAGAACGCGATTGATACAGCTTGGACCACCACTCCTTGTTGCTATGGACCGGATGAAATCAGCCCAATTCCTGTCACGATGGCAACAGGCACTATCCCGTTGATCGACCGAGCATGTTATTTGGATCGCACCGGATAGCGCTCGCCTTTCTCGTTTATCAGGATCAGACGACCACCGTTGCGAACATAGAGATCACACCTGTTGAACCCATTTTGGAACTCTGTGCAGACGCTGCCATCTTCTGCAATCCGATATGTTCCAAACGCAGTCCCACCGCCGTTTGCCAGCGAATAAGTATAGGAATAGGCACCTCCGGCAGAGTATTTGGATTGACCATCATCATAGAACGTCAACGTTTGGCCAGGGAGATTTTTCAGTTCTTCGTGGCTGAGAGGGACGTCCCCAGGACGGGTATGCCAATCGGCTGCAGCGACCGGGGTCGCGGACAACAAGAAAAATACGGCGACAGTTTTCATTGGGCGATTTTAGCGCACATTGCCTTGGACAGGGAGTAACGATGCGGTGAGCAGACCGACTTAAGGCCGCACGCTGAACTGAACCCGCAGGCGCATTTGGCCGGTCCCTTCTCGCGAATAGAGCATCAGCTGATCTTTTTCGATCAGAAAATCACAACGGCTGAACACCTTTCGAAGGCTGACGCAAAATGCGCCGTGCCATTTGAACTGAACCATTCCAATTGAAATCCCATCGCCAAACCGTTCCCTCAGCGAATGCGCGTGGTGAACTGGTGCGTGTCTGGTCGAAGTGTCAAGCAGCAGGGATTTAGACAAACGAGGAGTGGTCGGGTAGGCAGTTTCGCCGCCCATAGACCAGAACTGCGCAGATTGGATGTCTTGCGCCTGCGACGGCGTGGAGATGATCGCCAGAACACAAAACATAAGCAGAACTAACATACTAAGATGATAGCAGAAATCTTGACGTTTTGCCACTTTGATTGTCTAGGCGACCATCGCCTCGGCTTTCTTGAGGTCGACCGAGACCAACTGGCTGACGCCCTGTTCCTGCATAGTCACGCCAAACAGCCTGTCCATCCGTGCCATCGTCACCGCGTGGTGGGTAATGATCAAGAAACGAGTGTCGGTCTGGCGGCACATTTCGTCCAGAAGGTCGCAGAACCGGGTCACGTTGGCATCGTCCAACGGTGCGTCCACCTCGTCAAGCACGCAGATCGGGGCCGGGTTGGCCAAGAACACGGCAAAGATCAGGGCCATTGCGGTCAGCGTCTGCTCGCCCCCCGACAGAAGGCTGAGAGTCGAAAGTTTTTTGCCCGGCGGCTGACACATGATTTCCAGGCCGGCATCCAATGGATCGTCGCTTTCGACCATGACCAGATTGGCCTCGCCGCCGTTAAACAGATGCTTGAACAGCATAGCAAAGTTGGTGTTCACCTGCTCGAACGCCGTCAACAACCGCTCGCGCCCCTCACGGTTCAGGCTTGAGATGCCACTGCGCAGGGCCTTTACCGCCTCTTCCAGATCGGATTTTTCGGAATTCAGAGTATCGTATTCTTCCTGAACCTCACGAGCGTCCTCCTCGGCTCGCAGGTTTACCGCGCCCATCGCATCACGCTGACGCTTGTGGCGGTTCACCTCGGCCTCCAGCGCATCTGCCGACGGCATCCGGTCGGGATCGACATCCAACTGGTTCAATAGCTGGTTGGGGGTCAGTTGCTGATCCTCGGCGATCCGCTCCGCCGCGGTCTGAACTGTTTCGCGCGCCGCCTCGCAACGCGCTTCGGAGGCGGCCCGTGCCTCGCGCACTTCGGAGGCCAATCGTTCCGCCTCACGCTCAGCCAGAATGGCGGCGCGCTGTTGGTTTTCGGCCTCAGCCAACCGATCAGCTGCTTCGGCCCGTCGCGCCTCGGCGGCTTCGATCTGTTCGTTTAGATTTTCGCGGGCCTCTGCAATTTCTCCCGGCAGCGCCATGGCTTCGGACAACTCCTCTTCTGAGGCTGCCTTTCGCTCGGTCAGTTCCCCAATCCGCTTGCCTGCAGTTTCAAGCCGATGCCGCCAGCCACTCAGATCCTTCGCCACTTCCTGAGAGCGGCGCGTGCGCGCCTCGCCCTCGCGGCGCAATTCGTCATGGGTCGAACGGTGGGTCAACATCGTGATCCGCGCGGCTTCGACTGTCTGCTTGATGTCCTCGACATGGGCGCGGGCGCTGTTGACATCGCCCAAACTCGCCAAGGCGCCCTCAGCCTCGCGCAGTTGCACGCGGGCGGCCATGGCGTCTTCCTTGTGGCGGTCCACTGACAAGGACAGGGTTTCCAGCTTGCCCTGTGCAAGATTTCGATCCGCCTCAGCACGGCTGAGCGAGCGGGCGGTTTCGGCCACACGCTGATCGGCAGCGCGGCGCGCCTCGCGAGCGCGGCGGTCGGCCTCGGTCACTTCGGCCAGTTTGCGCGACAGGCTGTCATGGGCGGCTCGGGCACCATCGGCCTGTGCTTCGGTGCGGGCCAGTTCCTGTTTCAGCGCTTCGAGACGGTTCAACTGTTCCAAGCGCATCGCGGCAGCACTTGGCGCATCTTCGGCCCAGGTACGGAATCCGTCCCAACGCCACAGATCCCCCGATTGCGACACCAGTCGCTGCCCGGGTTTCAGCAGGGGCTGCAGCCGCGCGCCCTGTTCTGTTTCGACGATGCCGATCTGAGCAATACGTCGGCTCAGACGGTCGGGACCCGAGACATGCAAAGCCAACGGTTCCGCTCCATCCGGCAAATGTTGGTCTTCATCATAGCCGGGCACCTTGACCCAACCGGACGGGCCGTCTCTTTCGACCACCGGAGCACGCAAATCGTCAGCCAAAGCCGCACCCAAAGCTTTTTCAAAGCCAGGATCGACACGAAGAAGGTCCATCACCTGCCCGCCCTCGGCAGTGTCGCGTGCCACAAGCTTGGCCAATGCGCTGGTTTCAGCGCGGATCGCGCCAAGTTCACCTTCGGCCTCTGACCGCTTGGCGCGCGCATCTGCCTCGCGCGCTTGCGTATCGCTGCGCAGTTCATCGGCAGCGGCGAGCGCCTCTTCGGCCACTTCGGCGGCTTCGCGGGCTTCTTCTTCGGCCTCCTGAGCCGCCCCGTACGCCTCCTCCGCGCGGCTTAGCGCTTCGTGGGCGTCGTCCATCGCGGCACGAGCCTTCTCCTCTTCGGTCTCCGAACGCGCCAAAGTCTTGCGACTGTCTTCGACTAGGCGCTGCGCGGATTGGTGGCGGGCGACGAGGCGGGCCATATCCTCGGTTTCCTGAGACAGGTGATCTTCGCGTTCCTGCAGTACCGCCGCCGCTTCGTGCGCGGTTTCGGCAGCCTCGGCAAGCTTGTCACCATGACCTTCGGCGGCTTTTGCGAGTTCGCGTGATTCCCATTCCAGCCGCTCTATGGTTTCGCCCGCGTCACGATTCAAGCCGGTCTCGCGCTCGATATCGCGGGCCAGTTGCAGAATGCGGGCCGTCAGGGTTTCGATGGTCTGACGGGCGCGGGTCTCCTGATCGGCAAGCGCATCGCGCTGAACCTGCTGGCGCTGCAGGATGGCGGCAGCGATTGCCTCTTCCTCGCGCAGTGGTGGCAGAACCTCGTCGGCTTTTGCACGTGCCGCTTCGGCCTGCCGCGCCCCGGCCTCGGCCCTCGACGCCTCGGTAATATGTTCGCGCAGCTTGTCCTCAGCCATTTGGCGGGCAAGATCTGCTTCCTTCCAACGGCGATACAGCAGCATGCCTTCGGCCTGGCGCAGCTGTTCTCCGATTTCGCGATAGCGCGCAGCCTGTCGGGCCTGGCGTGCCAATTGCGCCAACTGCGCACCCAGTTGTTCCAACACATCATCGACGCGGGTGAGGTTGGTTTCGGTGCCTTTCAGCTTCAGCTCGGCCTCGTGCCGGCGCTGATAGAGACCCGAGATCCCCGCCGCCTCTTCCAGAATGCGACGTCGCGCCTTGGGCTTGGCGTTGATCAGTTCGGCAATCTGGCCCTGACGGACCAGCGCCGGCGAATGCGCACCTGTTGAGGCGTCAGCAAAGAGCATCTGAACGTCACGCGCCCGAACGTCCTTGCCGTTGGTTTTGTAGGCGCTGCCGACATCTCGGGTGATGCGACGGATAATTTCCAATTGGTCGCTGTCATTGAAGCCCGACGGGGCCAGACGTTCCGAATTGTCGATTGTCAGCGCCACCTCGGCGAAATTGCGGGCGGGGCGGGTGGCGGCACCCGCAAAGATCACGTCCTCCATCCCGCCGCCGCGCATCGCCTTGGGACGGTTTTCACCCATTACCCAGCGCAGTGCCTCAAGCAGGTTGGACTTGCCGCAGCCGTTTGGGCCGACCACGCCTGTCAAACCGTCCGCTATGATCAGATCGGTCGGGTCGACGAAGCTTTTGAAGCCGGTCAGTCTGAGCTTGTTGAAACGCAACGGTGGACCTGTCCCTTGATTCCCGTAGGTGTCCGAGTCTGCGCAATGGAAGGGGCCTGTGTCAACGCCGATACGCTGTATATGGCGCAATCGCGCCAGTTATCCACAATATCTTGCCGATTCCCCCAGTTCAGGGACCTTAGTAAGGGTAGCACTCAAAATCTGTGTAATAGGGACCGGCGACTTCGATACAATCGTAGTTGGGCGTGGACCTGGCAATCTGCAACAGCTTCTCTCCTGTAGCTCTGTCGCATCCGAGAATTCCGGTGGTCACGGCGGAATCGCCCAGAACGTCCAGAACTTCGCATCCGGAAACCTGGGCCATCGCCATCCCTGCGCGCTGGCGGATCGGCCCCAGTCGGGGTGCGTATTGACCGTTGACGCGAACAGCCTCAGCCAGATTGCCCCTTACCCGCACGTCGAATAAACTGCCGTCGATATCGACACGCGTTGGCGAAACGCCCTTGAAATGAGGGGTGGCTGTCGCGCAGGAGGCGAGGAGGACGAAGGGCAGACAACGCAGCATGCCTACCAGTCGCAGTTATTGGTTAACGGAATGTTTCCAACGAGCTAAGCCGACAACATGACCTGACTCAACCGACGGATGCCTTCCTGAATCGTTGGTTCGTCCGAACAGGAGAAACTCAGCCGCAGGGTGTTGGCCCCGGACCCGTCGGCAAAAAACGCCTGGCCGGGAACAAAGGCGACCTTGACGGTGTCCAGCGAACGTGCCAACAAATCTGCCCCATTCATCTCTGCCGGTAACGTAACCCAGATGAACATGCCGCCCTCTGGACGGGTCCATTTCACGCCGTCTGGCATGTGCCGCACCAAAGCGTCCAGCATTGCATCCCTCCGCCGTTGATAGACGGCACGCAGCTTGGGAATGTGCGTTTCAAAGCAGTTTTCCGCGACGTGGGCGATTGCCATCTGGTTGATAGTCGAAGAATGCAGATCGGCCGCCTGTTTCAGCAATACCATCTGCGATATGACCGGCTTGGCCGCAACTGCCCAGCCCACGCGCAAACCCGGAGCAAGGGTTTTCGAAAAACTGCCACAATAGATAGTGCGGCAGTCTTCAATCGACCCTTTCCGCTCAATTTCCAAGGCGAGCATCGGTGGTACGTCTTCGCCATCATAGCGCAGCGACTGGTAGGCTGCATCCTCGATCACGGCGCAATCCAGTTCTTCGGCCAAATCCAGTAACGCCTTGCGTCCGCGAAGATCGACGGTTTCGCCGGTCGGGTTGGCAAAATCCGGTGAGAGATAGGCGACCTTGACCTGCCCACCCGCCTGACGCGCGGCATCTTGATAATCCAACGCGGGACGATTGCCATTTATCGACAATTGGTCAAAACGCGGTTCGTAGGCATTGAATGCGGCCAATGCCCCAAGATATGTGGGCCAGCCAACCAGCGCTGTGTCCCCCGGCGACAGAAACAGCTTACCCAGATAGTCGAGCGCCTGCTGCGAACCTGACGTGATCAGGATGTTGTCGATGTCGCAAACGATCGCGATTCGGGCCATCTCTTCTGAGATCCAGCGCCTCAACGGGAGGTATCCTTCGCTTACTGAGTATTGTAGCGCCTGCGCCTGATGCGCAGGATCAAGGGTCGTGGCAAACGCCTCGGCAAAGGCGTCCGCAGGGAAAAGCGCCGGGTCAGGAATACCGCCGGCAAAAGAGATGATGCCCGGCTGGTCCAGCAGTTTGAGCAACTCGCGGATTTCCGATGCCTTCATGCGAGACGCACGGGTTGCAAATATCTGGTCCAATGACATGGCTTTTCTCCGACAATGCGATTGCAGAGCCTAGGAAGGCCGAAAATAAAGTCAATAAATCTGACCTAATGTTTCAATCCTCGTGATCAGCAAAGGACCGATCTTGCGAAATCTGACGCCCCGTGGTCATGTGTTCTTACCAATTCGAACGAGTTCTGCATGCCTTTCCAGAAAATCCAGTCAGAAAAACTTTCTACAGCTGTCGTCCGTCAGATCGAATTGCTGATCCTCCGCGGGATCCTGCGCCCGGGTGAGAGGCTGCCCTCGGAACGCGAACTTGCCGAGCGACTTGGTGTGTCGCGACCGTCGCTGCGCGATGCAATTGCCGAGTTGCAGGAGCAGGGACTGCTGGCCGCCAAAGCAGGTTCGGGCATCTATGTTGCCGAGGTTCTGGGGTCGGCGTTTTCCCCTGCGCTAATTCGGCTGTTTGGCACCCACGACGAGGCGGTGTTCGACTATCTGTCCTTTCGCAAGGATATGGAAGGCTTGGCCGCTGAACGCGCCGCGCGGCTGGGATCGGACAGCGACCTGAAGGTGATCCAGACAATTCTGGACAAGATGGAAGCCGCTCACAAACACCGCGCGGGCGACGATGAAGCTCAGTTGGACGCACAGTTTCACATGGCCATCATCGAGGCCAGCCACAACGTCGTGATGCTGCACATGATGCGGTCAATGTTCGATCTGCTGCGCCAGGGCGTATTCTATAATCGAAAAATCATGTTCCATCAGCGCACAACGCGAGAAGCAATCCTGGGCCAGCACAGGGCCATAAACGCCGCCCTGCAGGCTCGAGATCCAGACGGTGCACGCAACGCAATCGAGCGGCACCTCAGTTTTGTGCAGCAGTGCCTTGCTGACCAACAGAAGGCTGAACAGAACGAAGCCATTGCGCGGCAGCGCTTGCAGCATGAGACCGGAGTATCATAACCCTCTGGACACAATCCCTTACTTAAAAACGCGCTTTTTCATTTCGTTGTAGTCCTGCTCTCCCAGACTGGACTTCCGGAACTGGCGGTCCAACCTCCGCCGCTTCCAACCATTCGGCCATTTGAGGCTAGGTAATGTCGTGAAAGCGTAGACATCACCTTTGATCCGAATTTTTTTCATCCCCAGTTCGTCGGCGATGAAATCCAGACACTGTTCAGAAAAGAAACTGATGTGCTGGCCCGTTTCAAAAGCCCAGTACCACCAATCAGTCTCAGGAATGGCGGTCGGATCAAAACAAGTTGCCGAAAAAAACAACGTATCGAAACCAAACTGCTTGCGCGCATCCCGAAGGTAATCCAGCGGGTTTGGCAAATGCTCGAGCACTTCGAACGCCGCCGCCACTTGATACTTCCCTCCATCGGCTTCAAAACCGCGTGCAAGCAAGTTGTCGGCATACGGGTCCAACCAGTGGAAATTCAACCCGTTGTCCCTTAGTCCGCGGACAAGAAGCCCATAGCCGGCTCCAATATCAATTCCTCTGGCTTCATCCAGCCCATTGGCTCTTATGGCGGTGGACACGATACGGATGTTTGCAAGATTGCGTGCCAGAATCCCCGTGTCGGTCAGGGCAATCGCATCGCTATAAGCCTCATCCAGCCAATGCGGGCCTTCGACCCAGATGTAACCGCAGCTGTTATCCAAAAAATAGTTCGCCTCGTGACGCCCAATGACCTTCTGATTGAACAGAAATGATCCTTCCTGACCTGTCAGCGGAGATTTGGGCATGCTCAGTCTTGTCCATTCATTTCGATGGGTAGATGGGCTGGAAGAGGCGCCCCGCTTCCCTCTCCCAGATGTTCAGAGGGTGCAACTGTCGTCAATCCCGGATCGATATAAAGCCGCGCTCCGCGAGACAACATGAGCTGATGCAGCATGACATGTTCGCAAACTAAACGGCCGTCACCATCTCGACAATCGTATTTCAACCCCTCAAGCCTCTTAGTGCGATAGAGGCCCAATCCGGCGAACGCACTTTGAACCGGGATCATCTGGGCCTCTATGGGTATGTGATACTGGCGACCGAAAATTACATCCTTCAGTAGTTGTTGCCGCCACCGGCGGCGATGAAACAACGGTTTTCTCGAAGAATGAATACGTTGCCAGACGTCTTCCTCACACCAACCAGCGCATCGCAAAGCATAAAGATCATAATATGCCGGTAAAGCGTTCCCGAACACGCCATCCCAATTTGGCGTTCCACGCTCCAACGCCCTCAGAACAGAATCCGCGCTTAGGTGCGTGTTGGGTCCATCAAGGTCGAGAATCAGCGTCGCATCGTAGAGAGGTTGCACAGAAAACAACCGCTCCAAAACCGCATTTCGAGCAAACGTAATCCGTTCCACCCGGTTCGGTATTTCATTCGACAAGCCATCAAGTGTGAGGATTTCGGCTTGCGGCAAGCGGTTAGCAAAGCTTGCAAGAACCTTTCCCGTTCCATCGGAATTGTCATTCGTCGCGATTACTATCCGGCTTTGATCCAGTCGTCCGCACAAATCGTCGATCCGGGCAAGCGTTTTGACCAGCGCATCACCACCGTCTCGTACCACGCCAATAATATTTAAAGATTGCGACAACATCTATGACAGCCAAACTCTAGCAATGCGGGTAGATTTGGCAATAAAGAAACGGCCCGAAGGCCGTTTCCAATCAATGCAGCTTCGCCTCGACGTCCGCGATGGACGCGTCGATCAGCTTGTTGGCCTGCGCGGCGGTCATCTGTTTGGCCAGAACCTCGCCAGCTGCGGCCACGGCTACCGAAACGGCCTGGTCACGCACTTCCTTGATGGCCGAGGCCTCGGCGGAAGCGATCTGATCACGCGCAGCAGCCAGACGGCGGGCGATGGACTTCTCAAGATCGACCTTGGCCTGCTCAGCGGCCAGAACAGCATCTTGCTTGGCTGCGGCGACGATGGCGTCGGCCTTTTCCTGCACTTCACGCTGCTTGCGCTCGTACGAGGCCAGCAACGTCTGGGCTTCTTCACGCAGTGCGCGTGCTTCGTCCAGTTCCGCTTGGATGCCCGCGGCACGGTTATCCAATGCGCCACCGATCATCGAAGGCACCTTGAAGTAGAACAGGACCGCAATGAACACAAGGAACGCGATGAGCACCACGAAGTCGGTATTGCCCAGTGAGAAGAACGGGCCAGTGGCAGCAAAGGCCGGGCTGGCTGCGCCTGTAGTCAGGATAAGGGCAAGAATGTTGCGCATGACTCTTATCCTTTCACTCGTGTATCGACGGCACCAGCGATAGCGCCGGCATCGGCCTGACCACCCAGAGCGGCAACAAGCTCGGCCGCCGTATCCTTGGCAACCACCTGAATGCTCTCCAGCGCACCGGCACGGATTTCGGCGATCGCCTTTTCCGATTCAGCCGCCTTGGCTGCGATTTCCGCATCTGCCTTGGCGATGGCGTCATCCAGATCGGCCTGGATTTCCGCACGGGCCTCGGCAGCGATACGCTGTGCCTCAGTCCGGGCATCGGCCAGCGCTTTGTTATAGGCATCTTCAGCCTCGACCGCCTTGGCCTTCAGGTCTTCGGCTGCGGCGAGATCGTTGGTGATGGTTCCCGTCCGCTCGGCCAGAATTGCCGCAATACGGGGCAGAGCCACGCGCGACAGGACCAGAAAGACGACGACCAGCGTAACGACGAGCCAGAAGATCTGGTTCGGGAACCAGTCAAAGCAGAGCTGCGGCATCCCGATGGCCGAGCCATGGGAATCCACGCATGCGCCTACAATTTCTTCGGCAATGGGTTCAGTCGCCATGTTGTCCTCCGTCGGAACGTTGTCTTTACAACAGGTGGGCCGCTATGGCCTGGGCCCACCTGCGCGTAAGGATCAGGTTCCGCAGATTAGACGGCGAACATCAGCAGCAGCGAGACCAGGAATGCGAAGATCCCCAGCGCTTCTGCGAATGCGATACCGATGAACAGGGTTGCAGTCTGCGAAGCAGCTGCCGAAGGGTTGCGCAGGGCGCCGGCCAGGAAGTTGCCTGCAACGTTGCCCACCCCGATTGCGGCTGCGCCGGAACCGATTGCTGCCAGGCCTGCGCCGATGTGTGCGAGATCGCCTTCCATGATGAGTTCTCCTTACGATTTGGAAGTTTCGATGTTAGGTTATCGTTCCTGTGTTCAGGGTAGCCCCTGATCAATGATGCGGATGCAGAGCGTCCTTGAGATACACACAGGTCAGAATGGTGAATACGTAGGCCTGGATGAAGGCCACCAGAATTTCGAGACCGTACATTGCGGTGATCGCCAAAATCGAGACCGGCGAGATCACAGCGACAGCGGCAAAACCTGCGAACACCTTGATCACCGCGTGGCCTGCCATGACGTTACCGGCAAGACGAATGGAGTGACTGACAGGGCGCACGAAGTACGAAATCAGCTCGATAACCGCCAGGATCGGACGCAGCGCCAATGGCGCGCTGGACACCCAGAACAAGCTCAGAAAGCCTGCGCCGTTCTTGACGAAACCCAGGACAGTCACGGTCAGGAACACCGATAGTGCCAACGGAATGGTGACAGCGAAATGTGATGTCGTCGTGAAAGAGGTCGGGATCAGCCCCAGGAAGTTCGCGGTGACGATAAACATGAACAGTGTCATGACATAAGGGAAGTACTTGACGCCTTCCTTGCCGCAAATATCCTCAAGCATCTTGTAGATGAAGCCATAGGCCAGTTCGGCAATCGACTGCATCCGCGTCGGGACGATACCGCGCTTGGAAGTGCTCAGCACCAGCAGGCCGATGATCGCCAAAACCGCAAAGAACATCCACAACGTCACGTTGGTCGGCGTGTACCAGGCAATCGCGTCACCGCCAAACAGCGGCTTGACGATAAACTGGTCCATCGGGTGGAAAACCAGGCTGCTGCCTTCTGCGGCGTGTTCCGCGCCTTCGGCTCCGTGTGCTGTGGTGGTCTCGGTCGCCACGTTCAGTCCCTCTCGTCCTTGCCGGCCTCAGCATCGGCCGCTTTCTGTTTCGCCTGAACCTCTTGCGCGCTGCGGAGCATGACTTTCACCCCGGCGGCAAGGCCCAGCAATGTGAAGAGCACCAGAAAAATCGGGATTGTCCCGAACAGGCTATCCAACCCGTATCCGATGCCAAATCCGATCCCGAGACCGGATACCATTTCGATGACCATCCTCCAGGCAAGTTCGCCGCCGGATATGTCAGCGTCCGCGCGAGGCTTGGGCTGTTTGGCCTTTTTTGCCGCGTCGATCTTGGCCTCAAGCTGCGCCATACGCTGCTTTTGGTCATCTTCGGTCACAGGCGTTTCCTTCGCACAGTCTTGGACATGGTGCTAAGGGCGCGACGGGGCAGAGTCAACGCTGTTGATTGCGGCAGATGAATCACCATAACAAACTATTATTAAATGATTTTTTTAAAAATCGCACCTGTCGACCTTTGACGCCCGCCGCTCTGTTAGCGCCAAATACCTGGATTCCACATATTCAACCAAATGGTTGACGATAATACACGCATGTGGTTCTGCCAGAGCATGAACGATGATCTCGACACCATATTCTCGGCCCTTGCCGACCCCACCCGGCGCGCCATTCTGGCGATGCTGCTAGAGGACGACATGGCCGTGACGGACGTGGCCGAGCCATTCGAAATGTCGCTCGCCGCGATCTCGAAGCATCTGATGATCCTCACCCGCGCCGGCCTGATCTCACAGGAAAAACGCGGGCGGGTGAAATGGTGCAAACTGGAACCGGACGCAATGCGCGATGCTTCGGTCTGGATGCAAGGGTTCGGGCAATTCGAACCAGTGAATCTGGATGCATTTGAACGTTTTCTGAGAACTGAACTGGACAAACAGCCCGGCGAACAGGGCTAGGCTATACGCCTTGAATTGCCTCAACCGAGACTATGGCGCCGGACGCGTCCGCCCGACACCGCCAAAGCGTCGTGGATCCCACAACACTCACAGTCAGTGAGGTTCCCGCTGAATCCGCGTCAATCGAAACAGTCTCGACACCGCTTGGCCGTGTAACGCTTTCTGCTGCGACCAGCGCCTCACAACTTTCCTGCAGCGCCGACTGTTCCTGCTTGCTCGTCGATCCACACGCCACAACGACGCCCAATATCAGCGTCATACCATATGCCTTCATGTTTGCCCTTCCCCGATTGCCTGTTCGCATGATGACCGCAACGCTGCCATATCCCCCAACAAATTCAAGCCTCAATCCGGAATACTGATCGAGCCTGCCTGAACCGACGTGCGTCCTTTTAACAAGAGCAGCAAAGCCAATACGGTCAGCGCGATTCCGACCAGCACCAGCGGCCCCGGAACGCCTTTGCCCAAAGCAATTTCCCATAGGATCACCCAGCTTGGCGTCAGATATGTATAAGCCATCACCTTGGCCGACGGCAGGTGAAGCGTCGCATATTGCAACAGCACGAAAGTGACCGCACTGGCACAGATGGCGACATAGAAAAGGCCAATCCACACGATGGCAGGCAGAGCCAGCCAATCCGTAGCAACCAGATCCGACCAACCATATGCTGTGAGAAGGCAGCATCCCGCCAGCAGCATGCCAAAGGTAAACACCACCGGCGGCTCTCCCCGGTTCAATTTGCGCACCATTGGGGTATAGATCGCATGGGCCACGCAGCCCCAGAAATAGATGACTTCGCCCTGCCCGATTTCAAAAGCTTTGAATGCAAGCCAATCCGCACGAAAGATGACCCAAAGCGCGCCGATGGCACCGATCAAGAGCGCCGTTGCCATATAGCTTGTGGTAATCTGCCGCAACAATACCCAGCCCGCGAGTGCCGACAGGATCGGAGTCAGGGTAAACACGGCCGCAGCACTGACAGGTGGCGCGGTTTTCAGCCCCTCGAACATCAGCACGAAATACGCCGCAAACAACCCGCCCAGAACGAAATATCGCCAAGGGGCCTTGGCTGCACCAATCGGAAGGCCGGTCGTCATTGCGGCCGCCACTCCGATAACGACAGCGGCAATGACAAAACGCGCAACATTCAGAGCGGCAGGCGAAATCTCGTTTGCGATCATCGATCCCAACGAAAAGCTGCCCGCGACCAGCGCCGAAAACGCCAGCATGGCCAGATGGCCGCGGGTCTCGGGGCTCATGTTTTCCAGTCCTTGGCCCGTTGTTTGATGAACTTCAGGAACGCCTGAACCTTTGTCGTCCGGTGCAGATCGACATGCGTGACCAACCAAAGTTTGCCTGACCATTCGGGCAGAGGCTCCATGACCTCGACCAACTCAGGATATCGGGCCGCATCCCATCGCGCCATGAAACCGATGCCTGCCCCGGCCAGCACTGCCTCACGAGCCGAATAGTTGTTCGTGCACCGAAAACCAATCGCCTCATTCGGCGCGTTCTGGCGCAGCCAAATGGCAAAGGGCGCGCGACTGTTTTCATCGTCGTATCCGACAAAAGAATGGTCTGCAAATTCAGATATATCCTTTGGCAATCCATTGCGACCCAAATAGGATTGGCTGGCATAAAGGCCGACATCCTGCGGGATGAAGGGTTGCACGACATTGTCCGGCTGATCCGGGGCCGCCCCTGCACGGATCGCAACATGAGCCTCACCATATTCCAAACGAAACAACCTGTCGCCGGTCAGATAGCGCACGATCAGGCCGGAATGCAGAGCCCTGAACTCTGAAAGAACCGGCACGATCAACGGCGCCAGCGACGCCAAAGACGTAACCACCAACTCACCCGACACATCATCGCCACGCCCCTTCATCCGGCCGGCCAGCTGATTGAACTGATCCTCGGTTGCCTGCGCCACCCGTAACAGGTCTTCTCCGGCCTCGGTCGGCGTGTAGCCACGCGCGTGCCGCTGAAAAAGTTTGACACCCAATCGCGCCTCGATCGCGTCTATGTGGCGAATAACCGTGGCATGATGAACACCCAGCACATCGGCCGCACCGCTGACGGTTCCCATGCGAGCCACCTGATACGCGGTGCGCACTTCGTCCCAATTGTCCATGATACGTGCTTTCCAATGTGCGAATTCCAACAATAGCTGTTAATATATCTGAGTTTTGTTCGCTGATGCAACAAACATATGAGGCGTATCACATGAATTCGCCAACCACTGGATATCACGAAATGACCCGCACAATTCTCCACATCGACGCTTCGGCCCGCCGCACCGGCTCAACCACGCGCGATCTTTCAAACCGTATCGTCAAGCACCTCGGTGCCCAGCGTATCATCCGTCGCGATCTGGCGACACCTTTGCCGCTTCTGACCGAAGACTGGATCGACGCCAACTTCACATCGAAAGACGATCGCAGCGCAACTCAGCAAGACTTGCTGTCCCTTTCGGATGAATTAGTCAGTGAATTGCAGGCCGCTGACACTATTGTCATAGGTTTGCCGATCTACAATTTTTCGGTCCCCGCCGCCTTCAAGGCATGGGTAGACCTGATTGCCCGCGCCGGTCTTACCTTTGCCTACAGCGACTCCGGCCCTCGTGGGCTTCTGGACGGAAAGCGGGCCATTCTTGCCATCGCTTCCGGTGGCACCGCTGTCGACTCGGAAATCGACTTCGCCACCGGTTATATCCGCCACGTTCTGGGGTTCATCGGAATAAATGACATTGACATCATCGCCGCCGACAAGATGGCGATTGCTCCGGAAATAGCTTTGAAATCCGCCCAGGAAGCGGTTGCAAAACTGGCGGCCTGATATCTCCGCTGGCCAAGGTCGGCTTTACCGTCCAATCTGAACTCTGGTTTCATCAATCGGATTGGACGGGTTCATGAAAAAGATCGGCATTCTCGGCGGCGTCGGCTGGGCTTCGACGGTGGACTACTACCGGGCCATTTCCGAAGGAGCAGGTCGGCATTTTGCCAAACTCGGGCATGGCTCGCCGCTTCCGGTGCCACCAATGACCATCGAATCTGTAACTCAGGCCCACACCCGTGCGCTGCGCGGTCAGCCCGGCGATGAAGAAAGCTGGGCCGGTTTCGATGCCGTTTTTCGCAACGCCATGCTGGTTTTGCAAAACGCGAGTTGTGATTTCGCTATCATCGCCTCGAACACACCACACGCCCGGCTGCATGCCATTCGACGGGGTGTCGATATCCCTATCCTCAGCATCTTCGACGCCACTGCCAAAGCCACTGCAGCCACAAAAGCCGAGACCGCGCTGGTTCTTGGAACCTCCGTCACGATGCAGGCCAGAGATTACGCGGACAGGCTCTCGCGGGAAAACATCTCGGCAAATGCGCCCCTGTCCGACGCTGATATCGCCGAAATGCAGGCGATGATTGACAGCGATTTCTACGGCGGCGCGTCTAAGACGGCCCGCGACAGGCTTTTGGCATATTGCGACCGCCACGCCGAACCAGGCACTGCAATCCTGTTGGCCTGCACCGAATTGCCACTGGCCTTTCCCGAAAACTTGGATGACCCGAGCTTCCAAGCCGGTGGGCACCTGTTCATCAACCCTTCTGCCGCCCATGTCGCATCAGCGCTCCAAGAGGCGCTGGCCGACGATTGAGCGACCAGCCTTCATCTTTTAATTGATACTCCCGTCGCAAACACGCGCCGAAAGGCGCGTCATGTCATGTCAACCAGTTCACGGTACACCCGATCCGCTCAAAGAACGCCATGACATCATCTCGGGACATGGCAAGCGTACGGTCATTGACCAGAGGATGCATATAAATAACTTCGGCCTCTTTCGCAGCCGTGTCCATGAAGAAGCTGACCCCGTTTTCAACGCCGTTGATCATCGCCAGCGGACTGACCGCTCCGGGTCGAATGCCCAAATTCTGCATCAGGCGATCAGCAGAGCCAAAGGACAGGTTCCCGACGCCCAGCTCAGCTCCGAGTGCCTTCAGGTCGATTTCGCGGTTTTGCTCCAGCGTCACCAAATAGTTGCGTTTCTTCTTGTCGCGCAGATAAAGGTTCTTGATCCGAAGGGCGTTTTCGTCCGGAACCATGAATTGATCTTCAACGGCCTTCGACTCCTCAACAGTGCGCAGGGGAATATGCTTGTGCAATTTGTAGTTGATCTCCCATGCCGCAAGCTGTTCCAGCAACGCGTCGGAACTGAGCGGGAGACTGTCCTGAAATGCTGATGATGCGTCCATGAAACCCTCCTGAAATCGCGAAATGCTCATGACGCAACAGGTCGCGCAATGCAACCGCTTGATCCACGCGGTCAAACCGGTGTTAACCTCTGGTCATGAAAATCACGCGAAATACTCCCGAACAACTGATCCTTGCCGACACACCCTGGTTCATTGGCATCATGCTGATCTTCTTTATTCTGGCCTTCGTCGGCCCCGGTATTCTGTTGATGAGCACCGGTGGTGAGAACATCTGGTTTGGCTTGGCGTTTGCCGTCATGGGGGGTGGATTGGGGATTGCCGCCTTTTGCGTCTTTATTCGGCGAGTGCAGGTGATATTGGACCGGCACCGCAACCGCATCACCATCCGCCGCCAGTCGGTTTTTGGCTACGAAGCGGTCGAACACATATTGTCGAACCTGTCTCATGCAGAGATCGAAAGCACGACCGCCAAACGCGACAATGGAACAACGACGGTTTATCGCCCCGTTCTGGTTCTACGCGGCGGTATGAGCAAGGGCAGGCACCCAATTGTCGAGACATTTTCCAGCGGACAAGGCTCGCACCGGCTTGTCACGGCCGTCAATGACTGGCTTCCCGCCCGGGAGGTTGACTCAGACGGTAAATCGGCTTAAGCCCGCGCAAACATCCGGAAGTGTGAAACCTTCCGGTCCCTTGAGACATTCAGGGATCGCCCCCCACCAGCGAGTTTCGCCCGTGGGGGCAATTGTGTATTTAACCGGCGCGACCTAGCTAGGGAGTGCCACATCTAAACCGGCTAAGGAGGCCGAAGGCATGTTTGAAAATCTATCCGAACGCCTTTCCGGCGTCTTTGACCGGCTGACCAAACAGGGTGCCCTGTCCGAGGAAGACGTCAAGACCGCCCTGCGCGAGGTCCGCGTTGCCCTGCTTGAGGCCGACGTCTCGCTGCCGGTGGCGCGTGAATTCGTCAAGAAAGTGCAGGGCCAGGCGACCGGTCAGGCGGTGACCAAGTCGATCACCCCCGGTCAGCAGGTCGTCAAGATCGTGCATGACGCGCTGGTCGATACCCTGCGCGGCGAGGAAGACCCCGGCAAGCTGAAGATCGACAACCCGCCCGCCCCGATCCTGATGGTCGGTTTGCAGGGTTCGGGTAAGACCACCACCACCGGCAAGCTGGCCAAGCGCCTGAAAGAGAAAGAGGGCAAGAAGGTCCTGATGGCCTCGCTCGACGTTTATCGCCCGGCGGCGATGGACCAGCTGGCGGTTCTGGGCGCGCAGGTCGGCGTTGATACGCTGCCGATTGTACCGGGCCAGAAACCTGTCGACATCGCCAAGCGCGCCAAGCAGCAGGCCACTTTGGGCGGCTATGACGTCTATATGCTGGATACCGCCGGTCGCCTGCATATCGACGAAGTGCTGATGGACGAGGTCGAGCAGGTCCGCAATGTGGTTGACCCGCGCGAGACCCTACTGGTGGTTGACGGCCTGACCGGTCAGGTCGCCGTTGAAGTAGCCGAAGAATTCGACGCCAAGGTCGGCATCTCGGGCGTGGTCCTGACCCGGATGGATGGGGACGGACGCGGTGGTGCGGCGCTGTCGATGCGCGCGGTGACTGGCAAGCCCATTCGCTTCGTCGGTCTGGGCGAAAAAATGGACGCGCTGGAGACCTTCGAGCCGGACCGGATCGCCGGACGTATTCTGGGTATGGGCGACATCGTTGCCCTGGTCGAAAAAGCCCAGGAAACGATGGAGATGGAACAGACCGAGCGCATGATGAAGCGCATGGTCAAAGGCCAGTTCAACATGAACGACCTGAAGATGCAGCTGGAACAGATGATCCAGATGGGCGGCATGCAGGGCATGATGGGCATGATGCCGGGCATGGGAAAAATGGCCAAGCAAATGGATCAGGCGGGTCTGGACGACAAGATCCTGCGCCAGCAGATCGCCTTGATCCAGTCCATGACAAAACGCGAACGCGCCAACCCGCAACTGCTGCAAGCCAGCCGCAAGAAACGGATTGCAGCCGGTTCGGGGATGGAGGTCAGCGACCTCAACAAGCTGCTCAAGATGCACCGGCAGATGTCGGACATGATGAAAAAGATGGGCAAGATGGGTAAGGGCGGCATGCTGAAACAGGCCATGAAAGGGATGTTCGGCAAAGGCGGCCCCTCGCCCGAAGACATGGCAGCCGGCATGGACCCCAAGGCTCTGGAACAGGCGGCCAAGGCGATGGGCGGCAAAATGCCCGGCGGTCTGCCCGGTCTGGGCGGCGGCATGGGTCTTCCTCAGGGCCTGAGCGGGTTTGGCAAGAAGAAGTAATGAACGCCCCATCGGCATATCCCTGGGAGGCTCCGGCCACCGGCCCCGCAGCCGCGCTGGCTGCGCAGTTGGGTGCTTTGGTGCCGCGCATCGAGACCGCGCGTCTGATCCTGCGCGCGCCCGAGTTGCGGGATTTCGAGGATTATGCCGAAATTCTGGTGTCAAACCGCGCGCGCTATATGGACGGCCCGTTTGACCGCAAGGGCGCGTGGCAGGATTTCACACAATACGTTGCAGGTTGGATGCTGCGCGGCGCGGGCGTTTGGACGATAGAGGACAAGACCACCAGAATCGTCATGGGTTTTGTTTCGGTCGCCATGGAGTTTGGCGATCATGAGCATGAACTGGGCTATATGCTGACCGCCACCGCCGAAGGTCGGGGCGTCGCGTCAGAAGCCGTTGCCGCCGCGCGCAGCTTTGCGCTGAAAATCCACGATCTGCCCTCTTTGGTCAGCTATGTTGACCCGGACAATGCCCGCTCTGCGGCAGTGGCCCGCCGTGTCGGGGCATTGCGCGACACGCAAGCTGAAACTGCCTTCGACGAACCCATTCATGTGTATCGCCATTCTCCGAGTGACTCCAACGGCGGGATGGAGGCATACGCATGATCGACCTTCAAATTCCCACTCTGACAACCGAGCGCCTGATCCTGCGCGCGCCGTCTGTTGACGATCTAGAAGCGGAGGCCGAGTTTTTCGCCTCTGACGCGGCAAGGTTCGTCGGCGGGCCACTGCGCAAGGATGAAACCTGGCGATCGATTGCCATGTTGCTGGGCCACTGGGCAATTCGCGGTTTTGGTTTCTGGGGTGCCGAAGAAAAAGACACCGGCGCTTACGTAGGCCGGATCGGTCTTTGGTTTCCCGAAGGCTGGCCAGAGCCCGAAATCGGCTGGACACTGATGAGCCATGCCACTGGCAAAGGCTATGCGACCGAGGCCGCGCTGGTCGCGCGCAGCTATGCTTATGACGTATTAGGCTGGGAAACCGCAATTTCGCTGATCGATCCGGCAAACTTGGCCAGCAAAGCTGTCGCCAAACGGTTGGGTGCAGAGTTCGATTGCCACTATGAACACCCAAAATTCGGCACTACGGAAATCTGGCGACATCCCGCCCCGGCTGATCTGGTGAATGGCGGCGTGGAGGCCTACGCGTGACCAACTCCATCCCGACCCTCGAAACCAAACGACTGATTCTGCGCGGACCCGAGCCCGAGGATTACCCGAATTTCAAGGCCACGTTCACCAGCTATCGCGCCCGCTTCATGGGTGGACCGCTGAACCCTTATGAATCGTGGATGCTCTATGCTGCCGAGATCGGCCATTGGCAGATTCGCGGCTATGGAATGTGGATGATCCACGACAAAAAAACCGACAAGACCTATGGCATGGCCGGCGGATGGAAACCGGCGGGCTGGCCCGAGGCCGAGATCGCCTGGGTGATCTGGCCGGATGCGGCGGGTCAGGGCTATGCGCTTGAAGCCACCCACGCGGCGCGGCGCTACTTCTATGACATACTCGGCTGGGAAACCGCCGTAAGCTATATCGATCCGAAAAACCTCGACTCGATCCGTCTTGCGGAACGGCTCGGGGCCCAAAAGGATCACGAGGCAGCGACGATCGACGGCAGCGACGCAGTCTATCGCCATCCGTCGCCGGAAAAGCTGCGCAGCTCGCAGCTGGCGCATGGTATCGAGATGGAGATCGGACACTATGCCGACCCACTGTTCAAACCGAAAGGATGGGCCCTTGACTGAACCCATATCCGATCCCGTAGCACGCGCCGCAGAACTGCTGAAAGAGCACCGCGAAAGCATCGATCGCCTGGATGCGATACTTGTCTATACGCTGGGCGAGCGGTTCAAGCACACGCAGGCCGTTGGCAAGCTCAAGGCAGAACACGACCTTCCCCCGTCCGATCCAGCCCGCGAAGAGGCACAGATCGCACGACTAGAAGATCTGGCGAAAACGGCCGACCTGGACCCCGATTTCGCCAAGGCTTTCTTGAATTTCATCATTCAGGAAGTCATCAGACACCACAAGAAACACCAGGAATAACGGGATGCGTCCCGTCAACGCCATCAAAGGAGACACACAATGGCAATGAAAATTCGTCTGGCCCGTGGCGGCTCGAAAAAGCGCCCCTTCTATCGCATCGTGGCGGCTGACAGCCGCATGCCGCGCGACGGCCGCTTCATCGAAAAGCTGGGCACCTATAACCCGCTGCTGCCGAAAGACAGCGAAGAACGCGTGAAGATGGATATGGAGCGGGTCCAATACTGGCTGGATCAGGGCGCGCAGCCTACCGACCGTATCGCGCGCATGCTCGAAGCCGCTGGCGCCAAAGACAAGGCCGAACGCAGCAATCCGAAAAAAGGCACTCCGGGCAAGAAAGCTCAGGAGCGTGCCGAAGAGAAAGCAGCGAAGGCCGCTGAAGCCGCCGCACCGACCGAAGAATAAGCAGGGCGCGCGTGCAGGATCAGGTCTTCAGCGCAGATTTCCGCACGCAGTTCGACCTGTTGTTGCGGCTCCGGCGCGACGTGCGCCGGTTCCGCACCGATCCTGTGGACGAGGCAGTGCTGGCGCACTGCCTCGACGCATTTCGGCTAGCCCCATCGGTAGGATTGAGCGAACCCTGGCGCGTGATCCGCGTCGAAACCCAAGCGGCTCGCAGAGCTGCACTTGAGAATTTCGAAACCGCTAACGCCGAAGCGCTGTCTGGCTATTCCGGCGAACGTGCCCGGACATACAGTCGGCTGAAACTGTCGGGCATGAAAGACGCCCCAATTCAATTGGCGGTATTCTGTGATGATGCGACTGACAAGGGACAGGGACTGGGCGCGGCCACGATGCCCGAGATGCGGCACTATTCCGTCGTTGCGGCGATCACCCTGTTCTGGCTCAGCTTGCGGGCCGAAGGGCTGGGACTGGGTTGGGTTTCGATCCTTGACCCTGATCGGCTGAACCGCGATCTGGACGTGCCGGAAAATTGGCGACTTATCGGATATTTTTGTTTGGGCTGGCCGCACGAAGAATCCGACACGCCAGAACTGGAAACCGCAGGCTGGGAAGCACGTGACCAGCAACTGACAGTCCGAACACGGTAGAAGCATATGTTCAGGCCCATCCGACTAGTTCTGTTCATGGCAATCGCCTTTGTTGTCGGAGTATTGTACGAACGCAATGCTCATGCGGAAAGATGCCTTGATGCCGGGGGGCGTGTTGTGTCCAGACTATGTGAAGGAGGGCAAAGATGAGCGACCTGATTTGCGTCGGCACGGTTGCGGGCTCTTTTGGGGTGCGGGGCGAAGTGCGCCTGAAGAGCTTCTGCGCCAATCCCGAGGATATCGAAACCTACTCCCCTCTGACCGATGAAGGCGGCTCGGAGCGTTACCCCCTCATCATTACTCGCGCGATCAAGAGTGGTTTCTCTGCCCGTCTGGGTGGGGTCGAAACCAAGGAACAAGCCGACGCACTTAAGGGCTTGCGCCTGTTCGCGCGCCGCGATCAATTGCCTTCGTTGCCGGATGACGAATTCTATCATGCGGATCTGATCGGGCTTGAAGTGGTCGACACAGGCGGGGCGGTACTGGGCAAGGTCAAATCAGTCCAGAACCACGGTGCGTCCGACCTACTAGAAATTCAGGGGCCGGAGTTAAAAAACACCGTACTTTTACCGTTCACAATGGCTGCGGTTCCAACTGTGGATCTGACTTCTGGCCGCATCATTGCCGACCCGCCAGAGGGGTTGTTTTGAAACATGACCGACGCTCCCGCCCGTTCGCATGGCCGAAAGGCCATTCGCCCGTCTCTGAAACCCCGTGAGCTTATCGAGCCGACACCCGATCTGCACGGTGTCTGGAAGGCCAAGATCATCACGCTGTTCCCGTCGGCCTTTCCCGGCGTGCTCGGCGAAAGCCTGACTGGTAAGGCGCTGCAGGAAGGGCTGTGGCAACTCGAAACTATCGACCTGCGCCAGTTCGGCATCGGTAAGCATCGAAATGTCGACGATACACCAGCGGGTGGCGGGGCGGGCATGGTGTTGCGCGCCGATGTTCTGGGTGCCGCAATCGAACATGCGATGGACGGCGTTCGGGGTAATTGGCCCCTGATCTATCTCAGCCCACGCGGACGACGGATGGACCAGCCACTGATGGAGAACCTTGCACGATGCGAAGGCGTGACCCTTCTGTGCGGTCGGTTCGAAGGCGTCGACGAGCGCGTTCTAGAACACTATGGCGTTCAGGAAGTCAGTCTCGGGGATTTCGTGATGACCGGCGGCGAAATCGCTGCGCAGGCTCTCATCGACGCCACTGTTCGCCTGATCCCCGGCGTTCTGGGCAATCAGGCTTCGGCAGAGGAAGAGAGCTTTTCTTCGGGCCTGTTGGAACACCCGCAATACACCCGCCCCGCCGAATGGAAGAATCGGCCCATCCCCGACGTGCTAATGTCAGGTCACCATGGTAAAGTGGCCGAGTGGCGACACGATCAGTCGAAAGAAATTACCCGGACCCGCAGGCCGGACCTTTGGGAGACATACCAACGGGAGAAAAATCCAGCAAAAAACTGATCCGGTTCTAAATGAGGGCAAACATCCTCGTGTTGCCCTCATTTGATTTTGATATCCGAGCTATTCGTCAGTACCACGGATGCAAATTTTTGCGGTTTGCTATGCACTCAACGCTTCACTTGGCGCGTCGTATTCTTCATACCCCAACACACGAACTGATCCTGTCGCGACAAGCTGCTCGATTTCGCGCCTAGTAAGCGATGCGCGCGCGGTTGGTCCGAATCCTTCCCCGCCACGCACGCCCATCCGGGTCAACACGCGTGAAAGGCGTAGTTTTTGGTTAGCGCTTACAAGGGTCATCGACATTTCACCCGGATAGAAGCTCTCCGACGCGACCCCGTGAGCATAGACCAGCGCGTGTTTTTCCAGCAGGATATGGTAGTAGGTCACGCTTTCTTGCCCTTCCAGAACCGTTACGCCCGGATGGCCGACAAAGCCACACGCAGGCGCAAGGGCTTCGTCCACACCGAAATGCATCTCTAGCCCCGCTCCGGAAACGGCAATCTTGTGTTGCGGTGACAGGATCAGCGGCCGCGAAGGAAGATCCGCTCCGAATGCGCCGGTTTCGATCTTGATCGGGGCCACGTTTTGGTCTGCGTTCGACAGTTCATAACGGCTTGCACCAATCCAACGGATGGCCATCGGGGCGCCGTCTGCGACCAGAACAGTATCCCCAACCTGCATTTCCTCAACCGATACCTCTCCCCGAGGCGTCAGAATCTTCGTTCCTTCAGCAAAACACAGAGGTGTCGGAGGCGGATTTAGGTCAGTGTTCTGAACTTCGATGGCACCATTGCCAAAAGCATCCATTTCGGCCTGCGTCGCGTCGCTTTCCGGCAGGAATGTCAGACGGGTTGTTTCGCCAGCAGTCGGATAGTCATAAACGACGATAGTGTAGACCGGATCGCCCTCGAACTGGTCTGGAACCTGACCAGCCCCCTGATTGTTCAATGTGGGAAGCGTTGCGACCATGTCCAGCGAGAAACTGTAAACCTGCCCCCCAATAGACACCACAGTATCGGGGTCAGGCGTCACGGCATCGCCCTCAAGTACGAAATCCCCATCAGCTCCGCCGAGCGTTTGGTCGAGAAACTCGATCTGAACGGCCGGAGCACCCGTTAGGTTCAAGTTAGCGTTATTGGCCGTGTTGCTGTCGGTCCGCGCCCAGTAGATTTCTGCCATGTTGCCCTTCCCTTTTACTTGGCGTCAACTTTTGCCCGACCGGTGTCAAAAAGACGACGCGTATTTGTTAACATTGTGAAAACGGAGCTATGTCAAGCTTCTACGAGGGCTGTCAGCGTGAAACTTCGACACCGTCGTGAAAAAGTGACTTACCCCGGCATATTTGCGGCTTGCATTGCGCACAACAGAACATGCAATTGCCTTGCCCGAATCCCTATCCGATCTCTCCCGCCTTCCATCGCAACCAGACTTCGGGCCCGCTGCGAAAGACGTTGATATCGACCTTTCCGTTCACACCTGGAACCAGACCCGTTCCAGTATATTGCCAAAACCTCCAGAATGCCCCGGGATACACCTGACGCGGATGCCCAGCCACGGAACGTAGCCAGAAATCCGTTCCATGCAGCTTTCCGATTCCGGTGTCTCGATAGAAATCGACAGTGGTATAAACAATAGGACGTCGACCATAGTGCGCTTCGAGAATGGTCAGGAAACGTTCCGCCTCAGCTCTGATCTTGGTGCCATCCGGCCGCAGTGGACAGGTTTTCGAGCGGTGGTTCCATTCCATGTCCAGCACATGCGGCAGATCCGCTCCTTTGGGGACATGACGAATGAACCAACGCGCCTGTTCTGCTGCAGGGCGGCAGAAGTAAAAATAGTGATAGGCCCCCCAAGGCACCCCTGCCGCCTGCGCCCCGCGCCTGTGGTTGTCAAACATAGGGTCAACTACATCGCCGCCCTCGGTCGCTTTGATGAACACGAAATTTACGCCCGCAGATCTGGCGGTGGGCCAATCGATATCTCCCTGCCAGCGGGACACATCTATGCCATGAATAGGAAAGGACTCTGGGCCGCGTCCTTCCCAACTATGCGGGTCGGCATCGCCGAATTCGGGATAGGTCTCCAGGGTCAGGGCCATGGCTGAATAGTCAGTTTGCAGGTTGGGTTCAGATTCAGGTACGCGCCGCCCACATGATGCAATGACAAAAAGAGATAATAAAATCGGCAATAGAAGACGCATTGGACTGCTCCGACTCAAATGTTATTAGTGCTATTTGCCTCAGGCTGACAGGATGCGCGTTCTGCGTGGAAAGACAACATTCCAAGTTCATGAAAGTTGGAAATTCGCCGATCCACCACCACGAATGAGGGCTTGAATCCAAGCGCGTAATTCCGTAAACGACCGCAATCCGGAATCGCTTTTTGCGACTCCGGTGTTTTGGTTTGTTTCGCATCCTTTCGTCCGGCTTTCTTCAGCCCGGGCACTTGCGGGCAGGCTGAACCGAGGAAACATTCGACCTGACCTCTGGCGGGCTGCACACGCGGAACCCGATGAAGACCAAGAGCTCTCAGGCCGTTCTCAACTTCGTGGACCAACCACGAGCAGATAGGAGAATTGCGATGGACCTGATCGCACAGCTCGAGGCGGAACAGATTGCCGCCCTGGGGAAAGAGATCCCCGACTTCAAAGCCGGCGACACCATCCGCGTCGGATACAAGGTGACCGAAGGCTCGCGCACCCGCGTACAGAACTACGAAGGCGTCTGCATTTCGCGTAAGAACGGCAGCGGAATTGCCGGTTCGTTCACCGTTCGCAAAATCTCGTTCGGCGAAGGTGTGGAACGTGTGTTCCCGTTGTATTCGACCAACATCGAAAGCATCACCGTCGTTCGCCGCGGTAAAGTCCGCCGCGCCAAACTGTATTACCTGCGTTCGCGCCGCGGCAAATCGGCCCGGATCGCAGAAGTTACCAACTACAAGCCCAAGGCTGGCGCCGAGGCGTAAGGAGCGGAAAGATGAAAAAAGACATCCATCCCGACTACCACATCATCGACGTCAAGATGACCGACGGCACTGTGGTTCAGATGAAATCCACCTGGGGCTCCGAGGGTGATACCCTGGCCCTGGAAATCGACCCCTCGTCGCACCCGGCATGGACCGGCGGTTCGTCGCGCCTGATGGACGCGGGCGGTCGCGTTTCGAAGTTCAAGAAGAAATACGAAGGTTTGGGCTTCTAATCCCGTCACCTTCTCAAAACAAAGGCCGCCCGAAAAAGGCGGCCTTTTCTTTTTCCCGACCCCGGCTCAGGTAAGATCCACCGTGTCTGCATCAGGCGCGTTTTTCTTGACCGACTCGATGCCGTTGTCCCGCGCAGCAGCGCTTTCATAGACTTCGCTGGTGCCTATGACCTGACCATTGGTAGCTTTCAGGTTGAACATCCATTTGCCGTTGCTGGTATCCTTGCGCTCGAATCGCGCGTCATCTTGTGCGTTCTTCTGCACAGACTCGATTCCGTTTTCAGCGCTGGCGCGTTGCTTGTAACCTTCGCTCGCCAGAATGACCTGTCCGTTGCCTGCTTTGAGTCGGAAACGGAATTCACCGGCCTTATCCGTGTAAAGCTCAAATTTCCCTGCCATGATCTGAAAACCTTTCTTGTTGACGATAAGATTTAGGAAATCTACCCGCGATGGCCGCATTGGCAAACCTTTTCCGACCGTTACGTGGAGCCAAGGGTTTCTGTCCTGCCGCAGGGGCGCTTGCATAGGTTTCCGCAAGGCGGAAATTCGACACGAAGTACAGGTGACTCTGCTTCCCTTCGCCATTCACACAACATATAGTGTGCGGCAACAATTCGCCGACAAGGGCGTGGGAGACGAGAAGGACAGGCATGGCACACATTATCGTGGTCGGGAACGAAAAAGGTGGCGCGGGTAAATCGACGGTTTCGATGCATGTCGCTACGGCGCTTGCCCGTCTTGGCCACTCGGTCACGACACTGGACCTTGACCTCCGCCAACGTAGCCTGGGCCGGTATTTCGAAAACCGGCGCAACTTTCTGAACGGCGAGACGCTGGCGCTGCCGAGCCCGGACCATCACGATCTACCCGAAATCGACCCGGCCACATTGAAGCCCGGAGAAAACATCTATGACCATCGCCTGTCGGCTGCCGTATCCAGACTGGAGGGAGACAGCGATTTCATTCTGATCGATTGCCCTGGCTCGCACACCCGTCTCAGCCAAGTGGCGCATTCACTGGCCGACACGTTGATCACCCCTCTCAATGACAGTTTCATCGATTTCGATCTTCTGGCGCGTATCGACAGCAAAGGGGAAAAGATACTCGGTCCGTCGGTTTATTCCGAGATGGTGTGGAACGCGCGACAGTTGCGGGCACAGGCAGGGTTGAAACCCATCGACTGGGTGGTGGTGCGCAACCGCGTCGGCACCCAGCGCATGGTGAACAAGGAAAAGATGCAGCGCGCGATCGAGATGCTGTCCAAGCGCATCGGCTTCCGCATCGCTTCGGGCTTTTCCGAGCGGGTCATTTTCCGCGAATTGTTCCCGCGCGGCCTGACCCTGCTGGACCTAAAGGACATTGGCGTCAAGCAGCTCAACATCTCGAACATCGCTGCGCGTCAGGAACTGCGCGACATGATGCGAGAACTGAACCTGCCCGGCGTCGAAGTGGACTTCTAATCCGGTTTCCGGAACAACGTGAACAGTTCCTTCGGCTCGGTCACCCCACGCAGCATGTAGCGGCCCAGTGAAACCAGTTCATGCTCGCAACCTTCGGCGGCACGGGCGACGTCGTCGGACATCAAAATGCTTTGATCCAGCGCACGATGCATCCCGGCAATCCTTGACGTCTGGTTCACGGCAGGCCCGATTACAGTAAAATCCAGTCGGCTTTCAGCACCGATGTTGCCGTAAAGGACTTGTCCTGAATGCAGTGCAAGAGTGAAACTAGTTGTCGGCAGCCCCGCCTCGGCCCGCTCCATGTTCATTTCATCCATCCTGTTCTGCAACAGGGCAACCGCCTGCAGTGCCGCCAAGGCATCTTCGCGACTATCACCCACGTCGAAGATTGCCATCAGGCCATCACCCATGAATTTCAGGATGTTGCCACCACAGTCATGCACAGCACCAACCGCCACCGCCAGATAGTCGTTCAGCATCGCTATGATGTCAGGGCCGGGAATGCGCTCCGACAGGCTAGTGAAACCCGCCAGATCGAAGTTCCAGATCACTGCGTCGATTTCTTGCAGCGATCCACGCCTGATTTCACCGGACAAAACGCGCTGCCCTGCATCCCGGCCGAGATAGACCCGCAACAAATCCTGCGCCATCTTGCGATTTGCGGCGGATTTCAGGGCAAGTCCCAAGTGTGGCAAGGCTCTCCGGATTACATCCAGATCGGCGTCCCGAAACCCTTCGGCGTCGTCGGTTGTCCAGGATAGCAATACACCTTCGGGCGTGTTTTCGGGGTCGATGACAGCACCCGGTTCCGTCTTTTCCAGGATCAACCCCATCGCAAAATAGTCAGTTGCCCCGCGTTGATACATGTCGTTGAGAAAAGGGAACCGGCTGGGTTCGTTCCGGTCAATCAGACGTTCGCGCAATTCGCCGGCGCCGGACCGGAGCAACTCATAAAGTGGGCTGCGCGTCCATCGCTCCTGCGGCGTATCACTGTGTTCGTAGTTTTCCAGTTCACTGCCCAGATCGCGGTTCCAACTGAACCCTGTTCCTCCATAAATCGGATGAAACGCGCTTTGCGCTGCGTGAAAGCGCATGAGCGGAATGCCTAATTCGACCAGCCGCTCGCAATATCCTTCAAGGATCTCTCGCTGCCCTGCGCCTTCCAGGCCCCGATCCATGAGCCAGCGGACAAGGCGATCGCTATCGCCGGAATGCAGGGATTTTGACATGAATAACTCAGGCATGATACGGCCCATGTGGTGACGATAGCAGCATATTGCCAGCCTCTCACTCCATCCCTGCCAGTCTGCGAAGCATCATTCGCAGCAACGCCGCCTCTCCCTTGGTGAAGTGAGATGCCAGTTTCGCGTCATATTGCTCTGCTATTCCGCGCAGCTCGCGATAAACTGCAAAACCGGCTGTCGTCAGCGCCAATCGCTCTACCCGCCGGTCCTTGTCGTCGCGTTCCCGTGTCAGATAGCGCCTCTGTGCAAGCTTGTGGACGGCGCGGCTGACCTTGGTCTTGTGAATCTTGGCGCGTTCGCCGATTTCCTTGGCCGTTATCTCGCCGTGAATGCCCAGGTGAAACAGCACCCGCCATTCGGTACGCAACATGCCATAGCGATTCTTGTAGACTCGCTGAAACTCCAACGAACTTTCCTCAGCCGCCTGATTCAGCAGGAAAGGCAGGAAATTTCGCAGGTCGAAGTCATCTTTTTCGGTGATTTTCTCGTTTGTCATGCTTGTTAGTTACAAAATCAACTATTATCCGACAAGCAGTAAACGGAGGAACGCGCAATGAACCGTCCGGCTGACCCGCACGAAATGACCCAGGCCAGTACGCCTGTGGGCACGCATCCCGGCTATATGCCCGGCTTTGGAAACGACTTTGAAACCGAGGCCCTGCCTGGTGCCCTGCCGCAGGGTATGAACAGCCCGCAAAAATGTAACTATGGACTATATGGTGAACAGCTCAGCGGAACGGCCTTTACCGCGCCGCATCCCGAGCGGACCTGGTGCTATCGCATCCGGCCTTCGGTCAAGCATTCGCATCGGTACGAAAAGATCGACCTACCCTTTTGGAAATCCGCGCCATGCGTAGATCCGGACGTAGTCAGCCTTGGCCAGTACCGCTGGGATCCGGTCCCGCATTCGGACGAAGGCCTGACATGGCTGACGGGCATGCGTACTATGACCACGGCCGGAGACGTGAATACGCAGGTAGGCATGGCAAGCCATATCTATTTGATCACCGATTCGATGGCCGATGATTATTTCTATTCCGCCGATTCCGAATTGCTGGTGGTTCCGCAGGAGGGACGCCTGCGCTTTGCCACGGAACTGGGCATCCTCGATCTTGAACCCAAAGAGATCGCCATCATCCCACGCGGGCTTTTGTACCGTGTCGAAATACTGGAAGGTCCGGCCCGTGGTTTTGTCTGCGAGAACTATGGTCAGAAGTTCGAACTGCCCGGGCGAGGTCCAATCGGTGCCAACTGCATGGCCAATCCACGCGACTTCAAGACGCCGGTCGCCGCGTTCGAAGACCGCGAGGTTGCATCCACAGTCACGATAAAATGGTGCGGTCAGTTTCACACCACCAGAATCGGACACAGCCCACTGGACGTGGTGGCCTGGCACGGCAACTACGCGCCATGCAAATACGATCTGCGCAACTATTGCCCGGTTGGCGCGATCCTGTTTGACCATCCAGATCCGTCGATTTTTACCGTCCTGACTGCACCCTCAGGTCAGCCGGGCACGGCCAATATCGACTTTGTCCTGTTCCGCGAACGCTGGATGGTGATGGAGGACACGTTCCGCCCGCCCTGGTATCACAAGAACATCATGTCGGAACTGATGGGCAACATCTATGGTCAGTATGACGCCAAGCCGCAGGGCTTTGTGCCCGGCGGGATGAGCCTGCACAACATGATGCTGCCGCATGGGCCTGACAAAGAAGCCTTTGAAAAGGCGTCGAATTCGAACCTTGGGCCGGACAAGCTGGAAAACACCATGTCCTTCATGTTCGAAACCCGTTTTCCGCAGCATTTGACAACATTTGCCGCCAACGAGGCACCGCTGCAGGATGACTATATCGACTGCTGGACGTCGCTTGAAAAGAAGTTCGACGGCGCACCTGGAAAGAAATGAGGACGGCGGGTTCGCCTCCGTCGCACCACGACAAGGAAATGATATGCCTTTGATGAAATCCTGGGTAGCTTCGGCCAATGATGCCAACCACCCGTTTCCGCTGAACAACTTGCCCTATGGGGTTTTTTCAACTGCCAGCGAAGAGCCCCATTGCGGCGTCGCCATCGGCGACATGATCCTGGACGTCACCGAAGCAGAAGCCGAAGGTCTGATCGCCCTGGCCGAGATTCCGCTGTTCGACGTGCCCTACTGGAATGATCTGATGGAAGAAGGCCCCGCCGTCTGGGCAGCGCTGCGAGAGCGCCTGATCGCCCTGCTAGGCGAAGGATCAGCAGAACAGGACAAGGTCGAAGCGCTGCTTGTTCCAATGGCCGAAGCCGAGATGCACTTGCCTTTTGCGGTCAGCGAATACACCGATTTCTACGCGGGTCGGAACCATGCGTTTAATGTGGGCACCATGTTCCGTGGCCCGGAAAACGCGCTGCCGCCGAACTGGTTGCACATTCCGATTGGCTATAACGGACGGGCGTCCTCGGTCGTGGTGTCCGGAACGGATATCCGTCGCCCTTGGGGACAGCTGAAATCCCCCGATCAGGACCTGCCCGCCTTTTTGCCCTGCCGCCGGTTCGATATCGAACTTGAGATGGGCGCGATCGTCGGCACGCCCTCGGATGGCCCGATCACGGTGCAGGAAGCGGATGACCACATCTTTGGTTACGTCCTGCTGAACGACTGGTCGGCGCGCGACATCCAGGCATGGGAATACCAGCCACTGGGTCCGTTTCAAGCCAAAGCAACCGCAACCTCGATCAGCCCTTGGATCGTGACCAAAGCAGCCCTTGAGCCGTTCCGCTGTGACACGCCAGCCCGCGAGTTCGCGCTATTGGACCACCTCAAGGATTGTGGCCCGATGTTGTATGACATCGATCTCGAAATAACCATGGCGCCGAAAGGCAAGGACGCCACAACCATCGCGCGGACGAATTACAAGGAAATGTATTACTCCGCAGCGCAGCAACTGGCCCATCACACCACTTCGGGTTGCCCGATGAATGCGGGTGATCTTCTGGGGTCCGGTACGATTTCAGGTGCGGCCAAACCCGAACGCGGCTCACTTCTGGAACTCAGCTGGGGCGGCAAGGAGCCGCTGACGCTGGACACCGGAGAAACCCGCAGCTTCATCGAGGATGGCGACACACTGACTCTGAAGGGCTCTGCCAAAGGCGACGGTTACACCATCGGTTTCGGTGATTGCGTCGGAACCATCCTTCCCGCCCTTGAAAACGCCTACGCACGGTAAGGAACTCACCATGGCCAAAGCATTCGCGTCCCAGGGGGACATGTCGGAAAAGAAAATCTCGTTCACCGAAGTGGGTGAAGGGCTCTATGCTTTCACCGCCGAGGGCGACCCGAACTCCGGCGTCATCATCGGCGATGACAGCGTGATGATCGTCGAGGCGCAGGCGACTCCGCGTCTAGCCAACAAGGTGATCGAATGCGTGCGGTCTGTGACCGACAAACCGATCACCCATGTGGCGCTGACCCATTATCACGCGGTGCGGGTATTGGGCGCCAGCGCTTTTGGCGCGCAACAGATCCTGATGTCTGACATGGCCCGCGCCATGGTGGTCGAACGCGGTCAGGAAGACTGGGACAGCGAATTCCAACGTTTCCCGCGTCTTTTCGAAGGCCATGAGAGCATCCCCGGCCTGACCTGGCCCACAACCACCTTCAGCGACACGATGACCGTTTATCTGGGCAACCGCCGGATCGACCTGATGCATCTGGGGCGCGCGCATACCGCCGGTGATATCGTGATCCATGTGCCAGACCAGAACGTGATGTTCACTGGCGACATCGTTGAATACCACTCGGCCTGCTATTGCGGCGACGGGCATTTCAGCGACTGGGGCGACACTCTCGACGAGATCAAGTGGTTCGATGTCGACGCCATCGCACCGGGACGAGGCGATGCGCTGGTTGGCAAGGACATGGTCAATGCCGCCATCGAAAACACCCGCGATTTCGTCGAAAGCACCTACCGCCCGGCAGCCAGGGTCGCGGCGCGAGGCGGGTCTCTCAAAGAGGCATGGGACGCAGTGCGCGCCGAATGCGACCCGAAATTCGCCGACTACGCGATTTACGAACATTGCCTGCCCTTCAACGTAGCGCGCGCTTATGACGAGGCACGCGGCATTGATACCCCACGCATCTGGACCGCCCAACGTGATCTGGAGATGTGGGAGGCCCTGCAGGGCTGACCTTGTCGTGGGCGACTTTGATCCAGATCGTGTCGCCCTGTTGAAAACGATGAGACGATAAACCAGACCCTTCGGCGCGCTCGTGGCGGAGGAAAGGAGAATTGCGCCTTTTGCGCAGAGCAAATGGGAGGAGAGCCCGTGAACAAAATCTTCGAAGTGCCGCTTTATGCCTATGAGCGCAGTCCCGACCAGGATGCGTCCGCCCCGGTACGCCACAAAGTGATTGTCGTCGGTGCCGGCCCGATCGGTCTGGCCGCCGGCATCGATCTGGCCCAGCAGGGGATCGAGGTCGTCGTGCTGGACGACAACGACAAGGTCAGCTTTGGCAGCCGCGCCGTGTGCTATGCCAAACGTCCGCTGGAAATCCTCGACCGGCTCGGCTGTGGCCAACCGATGGTCGACAAGGGCGTCGAATGGAACATCGGCAAGGTCTTCTTTGACGACCGGCAGGTTTATGATTTCAACTTGCTGCCCGAAGAAGGGCATCAGCGCCCCGCCTTCATCAACCTTCAGCAATACTATTTCGAAGAATACATGGTGAACCGGGTCCGCGAGTTGCAGGCCGAGGGTGCGCCCATCGAAATTCGTGGCCGTAACAAGGTCGAAGCCGTAGGCACTCATCCCGACCACGTGAAGGTCGAGGTGGAAACTCCAGAAGGTTCCTATACGCTCGAGGCAGACTGGCTGATCGCCTGTGACGGCGCGGGCTCGCCCATCCGGGCGATGCTCGGCAAGGATTTCGTCGGACGGGTGTTCGAAGACAACTTCCTGATCGCCGACGTCATCATGGAAGCCGACTTTCCAACCGAACGCTGGTTCTGGTTCGATCCGCCGTTCAACAAAGGCCAATCAGCGCTGTTGCACAAGCAACCCGACAATGTGTGGCGGATCGACTTGCAACTTGGCTGGGACATCGACAAGGAACGCGAAAAGCGTCCCGAAAACGTGATCCCTCGCCTCAAGGCGATGCTGGGCGAGGATGTGAAATTCGAGCTGGAATGGGTCTCGATCTATACCTTCCAATGCCGCCGGATGGAGCAGTTCCGTCACGATCGGGTGATCTTTGCCGGCGATGCTGCTCACCAGGTCAGTCCGTTTGGCGCCCGAGGCGCGAATTCGGGCCTGCAGGATACCGACAACCTGATCTGGAAACTCAAACTGGTGCTTGAGGGCAAGGCCCCCGAAAGCCTGCTGGACAGTTATGACTATGAACGCATCCATGGTGCTGACGAAAACATCATGAACTCGACTCGCTCGACCGACTTCATCACACCGAAATCGGATATGTCACGCATCATGCGTGACGCGGTTCTGGACCTTAGCGAGCGTTATGAATTCGCGCGACCGCTGGTAAATTCCGGCCGTTTGAGCGTGCCCTGCACCTATGACGGCTCGCCGCTGAATTCTGCTGATGCGCTGAACGGTCCGGCCCGCACGCGGCCTGGTTCCCCATGCCCGGACGTCAAACTTAAGGATGGGTATTTGCTGTCGATGCTCGGTGACAAGTTCACGTTGCTCACCATCGACGCGGACGCCCCCGACACAATCGACGAAGACGGGATCGTGGTCGAACGTCTGGCGCTTTCGGTCAAGGATGATCCGACGCTGGAACTCAAACGCCGCTATCTGGGGGATGCCGACAGCGGCGTCTACCTGATCCGACCGGACCAGCACGTTGCTGCCCGTCGTGATTCATTCGAAGAAAACTCGTTCCGGCATGCCATCCGCCGGGCCACCGGCAAGGAGTGAGACCATGGCCGATCTGATCCTGAAACCCAATATCGACAAAGCCGACGATTTCTATGCCGCACTTCTAGCAGCCCACGAAGGGCTGGAGAAAGCCGACAGCGACGCATTGAACGCCCGACTTGTTCTGGTTCTGGCCAACCATATCGGTGACCAGTCGGTTTTGAATGAGGCTATCAAAGCCGCCATGCTCAAGGAGGAGCGAATCCTATGAAAATCGAGAAAATTCATCATGTGGCGTACCGATGCAAGGACGCCAAGGAAACCGTCGAATGGTACGGCAAGATGCTGAACATGGACTTCATTCTGGCGATTGCCGAGGATCACGTTCCATCCACCCACGAGCCTGACCCATACATGCACCTATTCCTGGATGCGGGCGACGGCAACGTGCTGGCGTTCTTCGAACTGCCGACCAAGCCTGAAATGGGTCGTGATCCGAACACGCCGAAATGGGTGCAGCACATCGCTTTCAAGGTGAAGGATCGCGATGAGTTGCTGAAGTTCAAGGACCACCTCGAAGCCAACGGCGTCGAAGTTCTGGGTGTCACCGATCACTCGATCTTCCACTCGATCTACTTCTTCGACCCCAGCGGCCACCGTATCGAACTGGCCTGCCCGGACCCGGAAGAGGAAAAGATGCTGGCCAAGCTGAATGACGTAAAATGGGAGATGCTGGAAGAATGGTCAAAGACCAAGAAGGCACCCAAACATGCAGACTGGCTGCACGCCAAGGAACTGAGTAACCTCTGAAGACAGGGGTGACACGATACAGGCAACCGGCCCCGCACCGGTTGCCTTGTCATTTGGGAGACCAGGATGAACGATGTAGTGCTTTATGATTACTGGCGGTCATCAGCCAGTTACAGGCTGCGGATCGCGCTCAATCTGGCGGGGATTGCCTTTCGTTCGGTTGTAATCGACCTGACCAAGGGCGAACAGCGTAGCCCCGAACATCTGGCCCGCAATCCGCAAGGCTTTGTCCCGGTTCTCGAAATCGATGGTCTAAAGCTCACGCAGTCCCTGTCCATCCTGGACTATCTTGACCAAACACGGGGCCTGAACCTGCTGCCTAAAGACCCTGCCCAACGCGCCAAGGCACAGGCTCTGGCGCACTCGATTGCGGTCGACATCCATCCCGTCTGCAACCTGCAGGTTGCAAAACACGCCACAATGCTGAGCGGTGGCGCCGAGGGCATGCCCGGCGACTGGATGCGCCATTTCATCCGCCCCGGGTTGGTCGCATTCGATACACTCTTGTCCGAATACTCTCAGGCTCCCTATTGCACTGGCTCTGCACCCGGTCTGGCTGATATCTGCATGATGCCCCAGATCTACAACGCCCGCCGTTGGGATGTTGAGATTTCGGATCTGCCGCGCCTGCTGGCGGTCGAAGCCGCCTGCGCGGATCACCCGGCCTTTGCCGCAGCTCACCCCGACGAAAATGCACCCACAGCGAACTAAAGAGCGTTGAATTCACGCCTCGGCGCGGGTTTCCCGAGACCGATAAACGAACCCGATATTGCCGATCTGCCTTTGCAGGTCTGCAACCGCCAGACCAAGCGCGATCCCCCCAGCAATCGCCAGCGCGTCGACCCACGGCGTGTCTCCATCAATACCGGCAAGGGGAAGAAGGAGTTCGGGAACGTAGCGGTGGAGCAGATAGATGGGGAACGCCGCTTGCGCCAACCGCATGATCGGGCGAACCAAACCCTTTGGCGCAGGAATGCGCGGTACAAATACCAACAGGGCGGCAAGGGCCAGAAGGCTCAAGTATTTGATCCAGCCTCCGTACCAGTTGCCACCCAGATACGCGGCCAGCGGCATGATCAGACAAGCAGCCACCAGCAGGATCAGGCGCTGAGTCCTTGTGCGGGCTGATACGATGCACCACCCAAGCGCGAACAGGTAAAAAACCCATGGCACCGTGAATTGCGCCCGCCCATGCATCGGGAATAGCTCGGGTATCGTAACGCGCAGGCCAACGGCGATTCCCAACAACCCAAGACCGATCGCAAATCGACTTTGTCGTGCCAGCCAGTTGCGCAGCGGTGGAAACAGAAACGGAGCGGCCAGCAACAGGGTCATCTGCACATAGGCTTCGACGAACCAATAAAGGTACGGCAGCATCAGATGTGTTTCTGGTGTGGTCCACGCAAAGTTCCCGACCAGAAAGACCGATGCCCAGGGGACCTGACCCCAGACCAGTGCATAGACTGCAAGGATCAGATAATACGGAACCAGAACTGCGATCATCGGGGTCAGGAAACTGGGCAGGTCTCCTGTTTTCAAGGCATCCCAGCGATAGCTGGCAACACTCATTCCCATCAGCATCACCATCGCGGCCGCCCCGCCATAGACCGGCCATAGGGTCTGATGTGCCGTCACAACTGCAAGAATGGCCAGCGCGCGGGCCATGATCTCGGTCGGCACGTAGGGCGAACGATTGGGCCTGGTTCTCTCAAGCTCTTGGACCGGCATCTTTTCCCAGCCGTCCGGAGCGCCGCCAAGGCAGGTGTCAAGAGCCAGCGACAGTTCCACATGGCACAGGCTGTCACCCCCGAGTGAGGCAAAACTGTCGTTCCCACCCACGATCTTGGGCGCAAATGCAGCCTGGAATGCAACCAGAACTCCGCGATCCTGCGGTTCATCGCTTGCCGCTGCCTTGGCCTTTAGTTCAGGATAGTCAATCTTGCCGTTCGGTCGCCGCGGCAACGCCCTGACATGAACAACTTGAAAATGCTGACTGCCAATTCCGGCCAAGCGGGCCGCATTGTCGGCAACTCCTGTAGACGCACCACAAACGGCAATCCGGATTGAGCTGTCATCCCCCCAAACCGCAACCTCGAACCCCAGTTCCGCCAACGCATTTTCCAACGCGTCGTGACCAATTCTCAGCCCAGCAATTTTGGAAATGCGCGACAGCCGTCCAGTAATTCGGAATACCCCATCTGCACCACAACATGCCAGGTCGCCAGTCGCCAACGCGTCCAACTCTGCCGGTTTGCCCAAGTCCAAATAATCGCGGGCATAACCCATCATCACGTTCGGACCTGTAAAA
This sequence comes from Ruegeria sp. YKSF57, assembly GCF_059612585.1. Taxonomy (NCBI): domain Bacteria; kingdom Pseudomonadati; phylum Pseudomonadota; class Alphaproteobacteria; order Rhodobacterales; family Roseobacteraceae; genus Ruegeria; species Ruegeria sp. YKSF57. The sequence continues at coordinate 91,463 of NZ_JBXWQW010000007.1, forward strand.
ACCAGTTCCCCTTCGGTTTCCGCCTCGGAAACCTCAAGGCCGTCAACATCTCGCAAAAACATCCGACCGCCTGGAATGGCCATGCCGATGCTGTCAGGATGCGATGCTGCCAGCTTTGGCGGCAGCCAGCTGATACGCGCGGTAGCTTCGGTCTGACCATACATCACGAAAAACCGTCCGCCGCGCCGCTGCATCCTGGCGTTCCATTGTAACACTTGCGCAGGTGGCATGGCGCCACCCGCAACGGTCAGGGTCCTGACAATCGACGGAAGCGTATCTCCGAGACCGGCGCTTTCCAACAAACGGAAATGATGCGGCACGCCCGCCAGGCCAGTCGCACAGGATTGCGACAATTGCTCGGAAAACCCCACGTCCAGTATTGAACCCGGCGCAAGCCACAGACTGGCCCCGCTTGCCAGATGTGAATGCAGGACAGACAGGCCATAGGAGTAGTGCAGCGGCAGAACCAGCGCCGCACGGTCCTTCGGCCCGATTTCCAGATATTCAGCGATGGCTCTGGCATTGGCCTCGATCGCGCCAAACGACAGACGAACCCCGCGCCCATGTCCGGTGCTGCCGGACGTTTGCAACAACAATGCTAGGTCGGGATGCAGGTCGGTCAGTTGCCAATCATGCATGAAAAGGCGCCTGCGCCCACCCGTCAAGCGAAAGCTCGCCGTCGGGTGAAACCGGGTCTCAAGGTTGCGCGCTGTCTCAAGATCGCCATCAGGCAAAGGCATGACAGCATACCCCGCCGCCAATGCACCGATATAGGCCGCGATGACCTCCGCCGTTGCCGTCATCTCGATAGCGATCACGCCACGATCTGTCGGCAAACGCCGACCGAATGCCTCTGCCATGTCAGCAAGATCGGCATAGGTCGTCACCTTTTCCCCGCCCATAACCAGACATGGGTGGTCTCCAAATGCTCTCAAACTGTCGAGGTGAAAAAACATCGCGGCCTCCGTCTGAAGGCAGGGGATATTTTTCCTTATTATTTTTGTCAAGAATGAAATTCTGTTACCATGGGCCAGACAAAAAACCGCTCGGCCACTATGCCCGAGCGGTTCCAATTCACGTCATTGGAAATGATCAAAAGCCTCTAGCGTGCGGTTTCAACCTGGCGCAAGCTCGACGCTTCGGCGCGGGAAAGCTGTTCGCCTTGTTTGCGCTTCATCAAAACCTCGCGCGCCTGAGCATATTGATCGTCTTGCCAAAAGATCAGGCATCCGTTGCAGCCTCGACCGCAGCACCCTTCGGTACCGACCCGGTTGGTCTTGAACCGCCGGTCATTCGCCCCTTCGCCGATGCTGTCGACCAGTGCGTCGCGGCGGCGCTCATAAGCTTTCGGATTGTCGCGACCCGATATTTCCAGACCTTGCGTCAACTTGTCGAAACGCACCCTGTTCCACTGTTCGTCTGTCAGGGCACGTTCCTTGCGCAAAACCGAAAACACCGGGAAGCGGCCACGCAGTTCGTCGATGTCCTCGTGATCGAACAACGTGAACGGCAGACGGATCACGGTCTTGGTGCTTCCGTGTATCACATCCAAACGCTCGCTATCTTCGGCACGTTCAAAATCGTAGGCCCTCAACAATACCGTTTCACGCGCGATGGGCGAGACAAACTCAAGCACCTCGCCGGCCTCAAGCTTGTTCTTCACCTCAACAAGGAATGCATCATCAGTCACCTCGGTCACAACGCCTGCATATTCCCATTGGGCAAGCGAGGCGGTGTGTTCATAGCCATGCGAATAGTTTGACAGGCGCCCATCATGAAAGGCCAGCGTGTACCCCCGGTTTCCGACCGCCTCCAACTCGCGCATGTAAGGTTTGGGGTCCCAGTTCTCGGGATCGGCATAATAGTCGTCGATGGCCATGCGATAGGCCCGCGCGACGATGGCGGCATAGTATTCCGACTTGCCACGCCCTTCGACCTTTAGGCTATCTACGCCGATCTCAAGATACTCGTTGAGTCTGGGCATGATGCAAAGGTCTTTGGAGTTCAGGATATACGATCCCCGCCCATCCTCCTCGATGGGCATCAACTCGCCGGGGCGGCACCCTTCTTCCAGCAAAAACTCGAACAAATCGGCATTCTCGTCCGTGATGTTTAGATCTTGCACCGTGCCGTCCTTCATCCGCATGCGGAATGAATAGTTCCAGCGGCAGGAGTTGGCGCAGTTACCTTGGTTGGCACCGCGCTCGGCCATGAAATTCGACAACAGGCAGCGGCCTGAATAGGTCATACACATGGCCCCGTGCACAAAGGCCTCAAGCTTGATATTCGGGCATTTTTCGCGGATCTCCTTGAGTTCCGCAAAGGATACCTCACGCGCCAAAACACACAACTCGGCCCCCTGATCCTGCCAGAATTTTACCGACAGCCACGAACAGATGTTGCTTTGAGTAGAGACATGCAGCGGCAGTTCCGGCGCGCGTTCGCGCACGTATTGGAACACGCCCGGATCGGCCACGATCAGGCCGTCCGGCTTAACCTTGCGCACCGTGTCAATGTATTCATCAAGCTTGGGAATATCCTTGTTGTGCGAAAACAGGTTCAGCGTCAGATACGCCCGCCGACCATGTTCATGGCAGAATTCGACGCCCTCAATCACTTCATCCAGCGAAAACTCAGATTTCGTGCGCAGCGACAAATCCGGCGTACCCAGATATACGGCATCGGCCCCGTATAGGATCGCCATCTTCAGCTTGCGCAGGTTGCCCGCAGGCATCAGCAGTTCGGATCGGTTCTGTGACATGATCTTGGCCAGACTTTAAGAGAATGGTGCGTTCTAAGGGAGAATAGAGCCATTGTGAACCGTTTTCTTATCGTCGCCAAACGCGCCCGCACGGTTGCACACGATCTGTTTGGTGGCGATGAATTGCCAGAATTGGCTTGGGTGATAGTCTTCTCTGACCTGGTCCAGGAGAACGTTATGCCCGACATCACCGGCTATCATGCCCACGTCTATTTCGACGAGAAAACACAAGAAACCGCCCGACAAATCTGCGAAGAGGCTACGCGCCTGTTTCCGGTCAAGATGGGCCGCGTGCATTCAAAAAACGTCGGACCCCACCCGCGATGGAGTTGCCAATTGGCTTTCGGCCCCGAAGCCTTCGACCGGGTGATTCCGTGGCTGATGCTCGACCGGCAGGGTCTGACCATTTTCACACACCCGGAAACCGGCGACCATCTGGCCGATCACCGGGATCGGGCAATCTGGATGGGCGAAATGCTGGACCTGGATTTGTCGATCTTCGACGGCTTTGACGACTAAGTCAGTGCCCGCGCCTGATCCCGCAGGATGAATTTCTGTATCTTGCCGGTCGATGTCTTCGGCAATGCACCGAACACAACCGTTTTGGGTGCCTTGAAATGGGCCATGTTGTCCCGGCAGAACGCAATCAATTCCGCCTCCGTCGCTTCGCGCCCGGGTTTCAGCTCGACAAAAGCACAGGGTGTTTCTCCCCATTTTTCGTCCGGTCGCGCCACCACCGCTGCTTCCATGACCGAGGGGTGCTTGTAAAGAATACCCTCGACCTCGACCGAAGAGATATTCTCGCCCCCCGAAATGATAATGTCCTTGGACCGGTCCTTGAGCGCGATATACCCGTCAGGGTGCATCACCCCCAGATCGCCCGACGCGAACCAGCCGTCCTTGAATGCCTTATCGGTGGCATCGGGGTTCTTCAGATACCCCTTCATCACGATATTGCCCTGCATAAAGATCTCGCCCATGGTCTCGCCATCGGCCGGGACCGGTTCCATTGTCTCGGGGTCGGCCACCATCAGACCTGACAGCGCCAGATATTTGACCCCCTGCCGAACCTTGAGCGCGGCGCGTTCCTCGGCGCCTTTCTGATTCCATTCCTCTTTCCAGGCGCAGACGACAGAGGGTCCGTAAGTTTCCGTCAGGCCATAGACATGCGTGACCTCTACGCCCATCGCCTCCATCTTTTCGATCACAGCCGCAGGTGGTGGTGCACCAGCGGTCATCGCCTTGATCTGGCAATCAAAATTCTTGAGATGATCGGGCGCGTTCGCCAGCATGTTCAGCACGATGGGCGCGCCGCAGAAATGGGTGACCTTCTCTTCCCGGAAAGCATTAAAGATCGGTTCGTCCCGCACGGCGCGCAGACAGACCGATGTTCCCGCATTCGCGGCCATAGTCCAGGGAAAGCACCAGCCGTTGCAATGAAACATCGGCAAGGTCCACAGATAGACCGAATGCTGCGGCATCCCCCAGGTGAGGATGTTGGACGTAGCATTCAGCGCAGCACCGCGATGGTGATAAACGACGCCCTTGGGGTTTCCGGTGGTTCCAGAGGTGTAATTCAGTGCAATCGCATCCCACTCGTCACCAGGCAGTCCCCACGCGAAATCCGGATTGCCCTCGGCCAGAAGCGCTTCATAGCTGAGCGTCCCCAGCTTTTCGCCACGCTCGAAACTCGGGTCTTCGATGTCGATCACCAGAAGATCGGGAAGGTCGATCTGGGAAAGAGCGTCTTTTACAACACCCGAAAACTCGGGATCGACCAACAGAACCTTGGCCTCGGCGTGCTCCAGAATGAAGGCGACGATGGGGGCATCCAGCCGCGTGTTGATCGCGTTCAAAACAGCACCAGCCATAGGCACCCCGAAATGCGCCTCGTACATCTCGGGAATGTTGGCGGCGATGATCGATACCGTATCGCCCTGCCCGATCCCATGGACCGAAAGCGCACTGGCCAGACGTCGGCAACGGGCATAGGTTTCGGCCCATGTATAACGCCGATCACCGTACACGACGGACGGATAGTCGGGATATACCGCCGCAGTGCGTTCCAGATAGCTGAGTGGTGACAAGGCCGTGTAGTTGGCCCGGTTCTGGTCCAGATGGCGCTCATAGATATTTGGCAAAGTCATCACCCGTTTCCTCCCTGATCTTCGAACCGAAGTTTGAGCACAAAGCACAGCATCTGACAAACCTGTAATAATACCCATGCGTCGACGGTCTGGAGATAAGTGATCAAACGAACTGGCCCTATATAATTGTGCCCTTTCGCGGTGATCTGGTTTATGGAAAACAATCTGCTCTGGCGGGCTGTGCCCCGTAGACCGAGCACCGCTTCATCTTGAAAGGACATGTCATGGACGGCACGTTCAACGAAAACGATCTCTCCCGTGTGGTCGAAGCCGACCGCGCTCATATCTGGCATCACCTGATCCAGCATAAACCATTTGAAACCAATGACCCGCGTATCATTGTCGAAGGCAAGGGCATGCGCGTCTGGGATCAGAAGGGTAAGGAACACCTTGACGCCGTTTCCGGCGGTGTGTGGACCGTCAACGTCGGCTATGGCCGCGAATCGATCTGCAAGGCGGTCTATGACCAGCTGATGAAACTGTGTTATTTCGCCAATTCCGCCGGTTCGATCCCCGGTGCGATCTTTGCCGAAAAACTGATCGACAAGATGCCGGGCATGAGCCGGGTCTATTACACCAACTCCGGCTCCGAGGCGAACGAGAAGGCCTTCAAGATGGTTCGCCAAATCGCGCACAAGCGCTATGGCGGCAAAAAGACCAAGATCCTTTATCGCGACCGCGACTATCACGGCTCGACCCTTGCCACCATGTCAGCGGGTGGCCAGGACGAACGCAACGCACAATACGGCCCGTTCGCGCCCGATTTCGTACGCGTTCCGCACTGCATGGAATATCGCAAGCACGAACTGGGTAAAGAGGAGTTGTCCGGCGAAGCATTCGGCCGTGCAGCGGCAGATGCGATCGAAGAGGTGATCCTGCGCGAAGGCCCCGATACCGTCGGCGCGCTGTGCCTTGAGCCGGTGACGGCGGGCGGCGGCGTGATCGAAGCGCCCACCGGATACTGGGAACGGGTGCAGGAAATCTGCAAGAAATACGACGTGCTGTTGCATATTGACGAGGTCGTCTGCGGCGTTGGCCGCACCGGTACCTGGTTCGGTTACCAGCAATATGGAATCAAGCCGGATTTCGTGACCATGGCCAAGGGTGTTGCCTCGGGCTATGCCGCGATCGCCTGTATGGTGACCACCGAAGAGGTGTTCAACATGTTCAAGGAAGACGCCAGCGATCCGATGGGCTACTTCCGCGACATCTCGACTTTTGGTGGCTGCACCGCCGGTCCCGCCGCGGCGATCGAGAATATGCGCATCATCGAGGACGAGAACCTGCTGGGCAACTGCACCGAAATGGGCGCCCGGATGATGGGCAACCTGCAGGCACTGATGGAGAAGCACAAGGTTGTCGGTGATGTGCGCGGCAAGGGCCTGTTCCTGGGTGCCGAACTGGTCGCCGACCGTTCGACCAAGGAACCGGTGGACGAGAAACTGGCGCAGGCAGTAGTTGCAGACTGCATGTCGCAGGGCGTGATCATCGGTGTGACCAACCGGTCGCTGCCGGGCCGCAACAACACCCTGTGTTTCTCGCCCGCGCTGATTGCGACGCCGGATGACATCGATCAGATCACCGATGCCGTTGACGGCGCTCTGGGCCGCGTTTTCGGCTGACAAAACTCGATCACCTGCCCTTCTCTCCCCGATTTGGGGCAGGTGTCCTCCCGAACCGGCGCGCCCACCGCGCCGGTTCATTCATTCCAAGAAGCTGTAACCAGCGGAAACCTCGTTCGCTTTCTCAACCGACCATCTCTATCCGCCAGCCAATCGTTACCCAGGCCAGATCCTAAAGCTCCAAAATCGTGCTGCCTGTGGTCTGCCGCGCCTCTAGCGCCCGGTGTGCATCCGCCACCTGCTCAAGCGGGAAGCGCTGATCTATGCGGATCTTGACCTCACCACCGGTGACCTTGCCGAACAGGCGCCGCGCCATCGCCTGACAGACGCTGTGATCGGCAATATGGGTAAACAGCGTTGGGCGGGTGATTTTTAGCGAGCCCTTTTGCCCCAGAACCGCCAGGTTGAAAGGCGGCACGGGCCCCGAGGCATTACCGAACGAAATCATCATGCCCAAAGGTTTGAGGCAATCCAGCGACCCTTCGAAAGTGTCCGCGCCCACAGAGTCCATGACGGCATCAACCCCCTGACCTCCGGTCAATTCCCGAACCCTTTCGGCAAAATTCTCAGTCCGGTAATTGATGCAATGCGCGGCACCGTGAAAACGGGCAAGTTTGCACTTCTCTTCCGACCCGGCGGTTCCGATCAGGGTGATCCCCTCTGACTTGGCCCACTGGCAGGCGATCAAACCGACTCCGCCTGCCGCCGCATGAAACAACACCGTATCCCCGCGTTTCAACGGCGTGGTGCGATGAAACAGGTACTCGACCGTCATCCCCTTGAGCATCATAGCCGCCGCTTCATCGAAGCCAACCTCATCCGGCAGCGGGCAGACCTGTGCGGCCGGCATCACCCGCGCGTTGCAATAGGCTCCGGGCGGGGTCGCCGCATAGGCAGCGCGCTGACCCGGCGCAAGATGAGTTACGCCTTCTCCTACAGCTTCAATCACGCCCGAGGCCTCCATCCCCAAAGCGTGCGGCAACGCCAATGGATATAGGCCAGAGCGCTGGTAGACATCGATAAAGTTCAACCCACAGGCGCGGTGGCGAATGCGGATCTCACCCGGACCAGGCTCGCCGACGGCGCGATCCTCGATCCGCAGGGCATCCGGTCCACCTGTTTGATGAATGACCACGGTGCGCGCTGTATCGTTCATGACTGCCTCCTCTGTCTCTTGTTCAGGCTAACATACCCTGCACATTGAACAATCCTCTGATCGCAAAGAGGTGATCCGCGTTTTGGGCCTGGCCGTGATATACTGTTTGTAGGCGCTGCCGGTCGGTCCGGCCAATAGCGTCATGTCAGCCGGATCATTCCGAGGCGCATCTCCGCCAAGGAAAGGGATGATCATGGCAAAAACAATCGGAAATCCGATCAGCTGGGCCGCCCGCAATCTCGGCGCAACCAGCGATCACCTGACTGACAGCATCGGTCAGATCGGCAGTACAGATGTCGAGCATCCGCCGATGGTGCAGACACTGACGATGCAAGATCTCAAGGCGTCTCTTCGCGCAGGTCGCGAAGACTTTCTGGCGACGCGCGCAGATGCCATTTTCATAGCAATCATCTATCCGCTTGCCGGGATCGTGCTATTCGGCCTCGGGCTGCAAAAGAATATGGTCCCGCTTCTGGCACCTCTGGTCGCCGGTTTCGCGATCCTGGGTCCGGTTGCCGCCGTGGGCCTTTATGAAATCAGCCGCCGCAGGGAAATGGGCAAGGAAGTGTACTGGCTGGACGCCTTTGGCGTATTCCGCTCTCCCTCTTTCGGGGCCATCCTCGCTCTCGGATTTTATCTGACGATGCTGTTTCTTGTATGGCTGATGACCGCGCAAAGCATCTATGCGCACACTCTTGGCCCGGAAACGCCGGCCTCTTTGTCGTCCTTTGTCCGCGACACCCTGACGACGGGCGCAGGCTGGGCGATGATCGTCATCGGAACCGCGGTCGGCTTTTGCTTTGCGTTGATTGCGCTGGCCATCAGTGTTGTCAGCTTCCCGCTGTTGCTTGACCGCAAGGTAGGTGTTCCGGTGGCGGTTGTCACCTCGGTTCGTGTCTTGCGCCACAATCCGGTGGTCATCCTGACCTGGGGTTTCATCGTCGCGGCGTTGCTGGTGCTTGGATCGATCCCACTGCTGCTGGGGTTGATTTTTGTCATGCCGCTTCTGGGCCACGCGACTTGGCACCTCTATCGCCGCGCCATCGCCTGAGCCTTGGTCGCAGCGCGCACCGGCCCTTGGCCGGTGCGTTCCGCCTGCCGGGCTATCCCGCGACTTTCAAAACGATCTTGCCGATATGGCCCGAGCTTTCCATACGCGCGTGTGCCTTGGCCGCATCGGCCAGATCAAACTCGCTGTCCATCACCGGCGCCACCTTGCCCGTATCCAACAGCGGCCAGACCGCCTCACGCAGGTCTTGTGCGATCTGCGCCTTGGCGAGATCGCTTTGCGGGCGCAGGGTGCTGCCGGTCAGAGTCAGGCGCTTGACCATCATCAGGGCAAAGTTCAATTCGACCACCGGCCCTTGCAGAAAAGCGATTTGTACAAGTCGCCCATCCTCGGCCAGTGCCTTGACGTTGCGCGGGATATAGTCCCCGCCCACCATGTCGAGGATCAGATTCGCTCCACCTTCGCCGCGCATCACTTTGACGAAATCCTCGGTCTTGTAGTTGATCGCCCGTTCGGCACCGAGGTTCACACAAGCATCACATTTTTCGTCCGATCCGGCAGTGGCAAAGACCCGTGCGCCGAAAGCGTTGGCCAATTGGATCGCGGTTGTTCCGATCCCGCTCGATCCTCCATGAACCAGAAACCGTTCGCCCGCTTTCAACCCGCCGCGGGTGAATACATTCGACCAGACGGTGAAGAATGTTTCGGGCAGGCAGGCGGCCTCTTTCATATTCATTCCCGCTGGCACCGGCAGGCAGTGCGCGGCGGGTGTGGCCACGTATTCGGCATAGCCCCCGCCTGGCAATAGTGCGCAAACCTTGTCGCCAACCGACACCCCTTCGACACCGGTGCCGACGGCGACCACCTCGCCCGAGGCTTCCAGACCGGGCAGGTCCGAGGCCCCCGGCGGCGGATCATAGGCCCCTGCGCGTTGCAGGGCGTCGGGGCGGTTGACGCCTGCATAGGCCACTTTCAGAACCACCTGTCCGTTTGCCGGTTCGGGCATCGGGCGTTCGGTCAATTGCAGAACGTCCGGCCCACCGGGGGTGGTGATTTCGACGGCGCGCATTGTTTGGGTCATCGGCATATCTCCTTTGGCACTTGCCTAGCAGGCGGCAACCGCACCGCATAGCCGCAAGCGACCGTTCTGTGTCTATTTCCGGGGGGACAGCGAACCGGGCAAATCCGAGTCGGATTTCGAAGGCGCGCGCACCTGTCCCGCCAACCAGTTTGGCACCGCGAGAAATGGTTTGAGCAACGGGTTCTTGTTGACCTGCGCCTTGACCTTTTCGAACTGCATGACGTCGCCGATGCGGCGGTCAAGAAATTCCCGCGTTGCCTGATGACCGGGCGAGTCGTCGCCCAGCCAGAACAGCACGGTCGAGGAATAGACCCCCGAAAGCGTCATGCGCTTGGTGTACCAGTTCACATCCTCGGACGTGTCCCCAAGCGCGGTCCAGATCAGATCGCAAGTCCCCCAGATCGCCTTGGCCCCATCGGCGGCATGGGTGGGCAGAGAGAACAGCGTCACGCCGCGACGCACCGCTTCCTTGTCGACGACCGCCTCCAGCCGAAAGCGCACTGCAGCGGCGATTTTCTCCCGAAATTTCAGATCACTAAGGTCCTCGACCTCAAGCCGCTGCAGCATCTCGGCGTCGCCGCGCGCATGGTACGCCAAGGCGAGGTCCACCGCGCCGCGCGGGCAGATTGCGCGCGCCAGACCTTCATCGATTTCAGTATCAGCGATGGCGGCGCGAAAGGTGGCTTCGGACCAGCCGTCAAAGGGAACGTGCGACAGGGCCGCGTCCAGCAGTTGCTCTTTTGCGTCTTCATATGCCGTGGTCATCGCCGCCTCCTTATCTTGGGCCCAGTACTAGACAAGTTCTTTGCGCTTTGCTATACGGCCACCTCCTGCAAATTTCATTGCAACTCTATCTAGAAAGGTGGTGACAACCACATGCAGGTTAGTGTTCGCGACAACAATGTCGATCAGGCGCTTCGTGCCCTGAAGAAAAAGCTGCAGCGCGAAGGCGTTTTCCGTGAAATGAAGCTCAAGCAACATTTCGAGAAGCCGTCCGAGAAAAAAGCGCGTGAGAAAGCTGAAGCGATCCGTCGTGCCCGTAAACTGGCGCGTAAGAAACTCCAGCGTGAAGGTCTGCTGTAAGCAAACCGCCTCCGGCTTTGGATGACACTATTTGACGACCCCCGCGGCCCCGCCCCGGGGGTTTGTCGTTTTTGTACCGGTTTTCACACCCCCATTGTACGAAATGTACAAAAGAAAACCGGGTGGTTTCACCGCTGTCGCATCACACCCAACCCACGGCGGCGCACCACGCGGCGGCCCTGCAAGCTTTCGCGGACGACGATCAGCAGCCCGGCCCCGACGATCAGGACCAGCCCAACCCATGTCGTCAGCCCCGGCAATGCGCCAAAGACGAGATAGCCCCACAACACGGACCAGGGCAGATAGGTGTATTCAAACGGTGTGACCACACTGGCCTCGGCCAGACGATAGGCCTGGCTGAGAGCAAAGAACCCGACGCCCGAAATACAGCCCAGCGCCAGCAGCAGACCCCAGTCGGTCGTGCTGGGTGTGGTCCATTGCCGATAGAGAAACGCAATGCTCGGATGTGGCGATGCGACGTCGACGATCGAAAAGACGATCCCCAAGAGGCCGCCCGCCGTGATAAAGAACAGGATCGAAAACAGCGTCAGCGTGCCGCCGTTGCTGCGGCTTCCGATTCGCCGGGTGCAGATGATCGAGACCGCATAAGCCACGGCAGCCAACAGCGCCAGCACGGCAGCGGGCTCGAACACGGACGCGCCGGGTTGCACGATCACCACGACGCCGATCAGCCCCAGCACGACCGCGAACCAGCGGAACAGCCCGATCCGTTCACCCAGAAAGAAGGTCGCGAAGATGGTGACGAATATCGGCGTTGAAAATGTAATGGCGGCAGTTTCGGCCATGCCAATGGCCGCAAGAGCCATGTAGTAGACCAGGTAAGAACAAAAACCCGACCCCGCGCGCAGCAGTTGCAGCGGCACCGAGCCCAGCTTCAATGGCCAGAGAGAGCCTTCGTACCAAGCAATCGCAACCACGATCGGCAAGGCAAAAAGGCCGCGCCAGAACACGATCTGGTGCACGGCGAAGTCACCGCTGAGGCTTTTGATGATCACGTCCTGAACCGGAAACAATGTCGTGGCCAGCAACAACCACGCAATCCCCTGCAAAGGATGGTTGTCAACGTGGGCAAGCCCGGTATTCGAGGGCGAAGGCGTGCTTGAGGTCATCTGAAATCCGCATGTTCCCGGATCGAGAATGACCGGTTGCCATCAGGCGTCTTGCATGTTGGCGACCGGGTGGTCGCGGACAGACCTGGTCAATAAAAAATGCTATTTTGCGATATGTTTTGCGCTGTGGCAGTCCGCAGCGCAGAGGTTTTGATCCAGCCACAAAGGCGGCCGGTTCCGGCTTTTCCCGCAATTATAGGTTGTTACGGGAAGCCCCAAACGTCAAACGCCGCAACAAATCCGTCACGGCATCGCCTCAATACCGCCACGAATCAAGGAAACAAAGGGGTGTCAAAAGGCATATTGGATCGGTAACAGGCAGTTTCGAACGACATATGCTGGCAGAGGTCGACGCGAAATACGCAACCAACGGACCGCCCCCTGACGTTGGACGCGAGCGAGACCGACCCTGCAGCACCTTGTCGACAAGATTGCAGGCAACCACCATCGAGCAGAACGTGAGTGAGTTCACGTACGCCTTTCTGGCCAAAACACCACTCGCGGGTCGGCGCGCAGACTTCGGGGCGCGCCGGCCCGGACCTTTCAATAGATCTTGGGCACGTAAAGCTCGTCCGGCAGCACCCGGCGTTCGTAATCCGGGTTGTATCTGCGATCCGGCAGCGTGACCTTTTCCTGCGGCACATCCTCGTAGGGGATCTTGGTCAGCAGGTGTTCGATGCAGTTCAGGCGCTCGCGTTTCTTGTCGTTGCCTTCGACGATATACCAGGGCGCTTCGGGGATGTTGGTGCGGAAGAACATGTCTTCCTTGGCCTTGGTATAGGATTCCCAGCGGATGCGGGATTCAAGATCCATCGGGGACAGTTTCCATTGTTTCATCGGGTCATGGATTCGCATGAGGAATCGCAACTGCTGTTCCTCGTCGGTGATCGAGAACCAGTATTTCAGCAGGATGATGCCCGAGCGAACCAGCATGCGCTCGAATTCGGGAACGTCCTGAAAGAACTGTTCCACCTGGTCTTCGGTTGCAAAACCCATCACCCGTTCGACGCCCGCGCGGTTGTACCACGAGCGGTCGAAGAACACGATTTCACCGGCGGCGGGCAGGTGCGGCACGTAGCGCTGGAAATACCACTGGCTTTGTTCGCGGCGGCTGGGGGCCGGGAGGGCCACCACGCGGGCGACGCGCGGGTTCAGGCGCTGGGTGATCCGCTTGATCACGCCGCCCTTGCCGGCGCTGTCGCGGCCTTCGAACAGGATGCAGACCTTGGCGCCGGTATGCACGACCCAGTCCTGCACCTTGATCAGTTCCGCCTGCAGACGCAGCAGGTTGCGGAAATAAGTCTGGCGGTCGAGCATCTCGGGGTGCTGATCGCGATAGATCTTGCGCACCTCCATCGACAGCATCGGTTCGTTGAATTCGATCTCGATATCTTCGTCAAAGGTGTCCTGCAGCTCCGCTTCGAGCCAGTCCTCGGGTGAAATTTCTTTTTCGTAGGTCAATCTCTGCTCCTCAATGCTCACGTCTTTCAAACACTGGACGGGTTCTGTGACCCCGGCATGTCAGCGGCCGCGTCGGCACAGGCGAGGCGCGCTGTGGGTTTGAGAGGTGTAATGTCTGGAAATTTGAATGTGGACCTCAATTCAGGCAGATACAAGCGCCTGCCCCCTTGAACGGCCGCAATCTTGCCGCCACCAAGGGCGCAAACTTGCCAAAGAGGTATCGATGCCCGTTTTTCCATCGTTTCTGCCGTTGATCTGGCCGTGGTTCATTCTGTTCGCGGCCCTCATCGCGGCGCTGAGGCAGCGCATGGGGCTGGCGCTTGTGCTGCTGGGCCTTTTTGGCGGCGTGGTGGTGGCGCTCGGTTATCTGACGTCTTTGGCGCTTGGGGTGATCGCGCTTGGGCTGGCGGGGGCGTCGCGGCTTGGGCGGCTGAGCGGGCGGGCCGGTATTGCCGGGCATGCGGCACTGATGCTGTGGTGCCTCGTCTTGGGGGCACATCTGCTGCCTGGCGTGCGGAACCTGATGGTGCTGGACGAGGTGATGTCAGGGCCCGCAAGCGCGACGTTCACCCTGTATTACAACATCGACAAGCCGATGGTGTTCTTTGCCGTTGTGCTGGCCTGCCCGGTGATCCTGCATCAGGGCAGCCCGTTTCGGCCGCGTGCGCTGATGCTTGGCCTTGCCCTGCTGCCCGCCCTGTTCCTGCTGACCCTGCTGACCGGCGCCCTGCGGTTCGAGCCGGGCCTGCCCGGCTGGTGGCTGATCTTTGCGCTGTCCAACCTGCTGCTGACCTGTCTGGGGGAAGAGGCCTTCTTTCGCGGCTACCTGCAAACCGGCCTGATCCGGTGGCTGGGGCCGGTCGCGGGGGTGGCGGCCGCCAGCGGGCTATTCGGCCTTGCGCATATCGGCGGTGGCGTGGCGCTTGCGGGTTTCGCCGCGCTTTTGGGGCCGGCCTGTGGGCTGGGCTATTGGGCGACCGGTCGGCTGTGGGTGCCGGTGGCGATGCATTTCGGGTTCAACTTTGCCCATCTCGCCCTGTTCACCTATCCCGCCCCGGTCTGATTCCGTCAGACCGGCAAAGCGGTGGTCTTGAACACGGTGCGCAGCGCGAACGAGCTTTGCATCTGCGCCACGCCGGGAAGGCGTGAGAGGTATTGCCGGTGGATGCGGGCGAAATCCTCGGTGTTCTCGGCGACGACCTTGAGGATGTAGTCCGCCGTGCCCGCCATCAGGTGGCATTCCAGAACGTCCGGAATGCGCGCCACTGCCTTTTCGAAGGCTTCAAGCACCTCTTCGGCCTGGCCTTGCAGGGTGATTTCCACGAAGACCGTGGTGGGAACCCCGAGTTTGCGGGAATCCAGCAGGGCGACGTAGTCTCGGATATACCCCTCGGCCTCGAGCCGCTGCACCCTGCGATGGCAGGCGGACGGCGACAGGTTCGCTTGTTCCGACAGTTCGGCATTGGACATGCGGCCCTTGCGCTGGAGGGCCGAGAGAATCTTTCTATCTGTTGCGTCCAAGCTCATTCACGCACATCCATTGCAGATTTATGACAAGATATCGAAGATTATCCCGAATTATCTTCAAAGCGCGAGCAGAGTTTCACAGAAATTGCAGATAAGAGTGCACATAATTTGGGCAGTTTGTGAACGGAGATCGCAAAAATGAAAATCGGTTGCCCCAAGGAAATCAAACCTCAGGAATTTCGCGTCGGCATGACGCCGAACGCAGCGCACGAAGCCATCGTGCGCGGCCATGAGGTTCTCATCGAAACCGGCGCCGGCCTGGGTGCCGGGTTTGACGATGCCGCCTATACCGCCATCGGCGCGCGGATCATCGACACCGCCGAAGAAGTGTTCGCCACCGCCGACATGATCGTCAAGGTCAAGGAGCCGCAGGCCGTCGAGCGCAAGATGCTGCGCGAAGGCCAGCTGCTGTTCACCTATCTGCACCTGGCGCCGGACCCGGACCAGACCCATGATCTGCTGGCCTCGGGCGCGACCTGCATCGCCTATGAGACCGTGACCGACCGCAATGGCGGCCTGCCGCTGCTGGCGCCGATGTCCGAGGTTGCCGGCCGTCTGGCCCCGCAGGTCGGCGCATGGACCCTGCAAAAGGCCAATGGCGGCCGCGGCGTCCTGATGGGCGGCGTTCCGGGTGTTGGTCCGGCAAAGGTCGTCGTGATCGGCGGCGGTGTTGTTGGCACCCACGCGGCCAAGATTGCCGCCGGCATGGGCGCTGATGTCACCATCCTCGACCGGTCGATCCCGCGCCTTCGTTACCTCGATGACGTTTTTGGCGGCACCTTCAAGAACCAGTATTCGACCGCGGGCGCCGTGGCCGAGCTGATCGAGACCGCAGACATGGTGATCGGCGCGGTTCTGATCCCGGGCGCGGCTGCGCCCAAGCTGATCAGCCGTGCACAGCTTTCGACGATGAAACCGGGCGCGGCCCTGGTGGACGTCGCCATCGACCAAGGCGGCTGTTTCGAGACCTCGAAAGCCACCACTCACGCCGATCCGGTCTATGAAGTTGACGGCGTCATGCACTATTGCGTGGCCAACATGCCGGGTGCGGTTGCGCGCACCTCGACCATCGCGTTGGGCAATGCCACCATGCCGTTCATGCTGTCGCTGGCCGACAAGGGCTGGAAGAAAGCCTGTGCCGACGATCCGCACCTGCTGGACGGTCTTAACGTGCACGCCGGCAAGCTGACCTATGCAGCGGTCGGCACCGCGCTGGGCCTCGACGTGGTCGACCCCAAGTCGCTGGTATAAACTTAGCCGGGGCGACATCTGCCCTGTTACGCGCCGCGCTTCATGCGCGGCGCGTTTGCTTTTGGGTTTGGGTTTGGGTTTGGGTTTTACGGTATCTCAATGAACCAACTGCGCCGCGCGGAATGCGCGGCGCGGGGCGCGTCAGTGCATTGGCGATACCGAGTGTTCCCGAAAGGCTTTAGCCCGCTTTCTGAATTTCCACCGAATGCGGATAGGGGATCGAGATGCCCTTGGTGTCAAAGGCTTCCTTGATGGCCTTGGTCAGTTCGAACTTGACGTCCCAGTAGTCGTCCGCCGCACACCACAGCCGGGCGGTCAGATCGACCGAGCTGTCGCCGAGGCTGGTGACCTTCACCCATGGCTCGGGGTCGGCCATGATCCGGCCGTCGGCCCTGGCCACGTCCAGTATGATCTCCATCGCCTTGTCGGCGCTGTCACCATAGTCGATGCCGAACACCAGATCGACGCGGCGGGTGTCATGGGCGGAGTAGTTCATGATGATCGAACCCCAGGACTGACCATTGGGCACGATGATCTGCACATTGTCCGGGGTCACCAGTTCGGTGGTGAACAGATTGAGATCCTTCACCGTTCCCGCCGTGCCGCCGATATCGACAAACTGGCCCAGCTTGTAGGGCCGGAACACCACCAGCATGACGCCCGCGGCCAGATCGCTGAGCGTGCCCTGCAGCGCCAGACCGATGGCCAGCGAGGCGGCACCGAGGATGGCAACGATGCTTGTGGCCTCGATACCGAAAATGCCCAGGACGGCGACCAGCACCATCGCCAGGACCGCCCATTTCACCAGGCTCGCCATGAAGTTGCCCAGCGTCGGGTCGATCTGTGGTGTCGCGTTGATGCGCTTGCGGACCATGCCGCCGATGGCTCCGGCGACGATCCAGCCCAAAACCAGTACGATCAGCGCCTTGACCGCGCTCAGCAATAGCGGAGCGAACGCTCCGGCCTGTGTCATGACCTCTTCCACTGTCCTCTCCTTCTGTCATTGCGGGCGATTTCCACGCCCAATTGCGGAATTCGATGGCATATCCCAGAACCGTTTCAAGCGGTCCAGGGGTATGAATCGGCGGTTTTCCCCGTAACTCTGTCGGCTTGTCCGCTGTCCGGGGCGATCAGCGCGGCAGCTTGCCCGTCAGGACATAGCGCAGGATATCCACAACCTGACGCGGCTCTTCGGCCACGGCAAGGGCTGCGGCATCGACCTCTTTCAGCGCATGCTGGTGATCGGGGCCGTGCAGGACGATGATCGACTTGCCCAGCGCGGCGGCATACCCGGCATCAAAGGCCGCGTTCCATTGCTTGTACTTGTCGCCGAAGCGAACCACCACGACATCGGCATCGGCGATGCCCTTGCGGGTGCGGATCGCGTTGACCATCGCCCCCTTGTGGTCGTGCCAGTACTTGTTCGGCTCGGCCCCCAGAATGGTGGTGCCGCAATCGTCGCTGGCATCGTGATCGGTCACCGGGCTGTTGAAAGTGACATCCAGCCCCTGCGCGCCGTCGATGATCTGTTCGCGCCAGTCCGTGTGAATTTCGCCCGAAAGGTAAACGTTCAAACCCATTGCAATCTCCTTTGCTCGTTGCGCGTGTATCACGGGAACGGGCCGCAGGACAAACCGGCAGCGCCGGGCTGGCAATACCCGTCACGCGCGCGCGGCAAAGAACATGTTGGTCTGGCTTTTGATCGGCAATTCCTGCACCTCGGCAAAACCGGCCTCGCGCAGCAGCGCCATCGCCTTGTCCGGCCCCATGCAGGTGCCCAGACCGGGCCCGCCCTGTGCCAGAGATTGCGTCATGCAGTGAAACAGGCTGAACCCGTAATAGACGGCGCCAAGCGGGTTTGTGTTGTCGGCCAGCCGATCCGCGGCCCGAGGCTCCATCACCATCAGCACGCCGCCGGGCGCGATGCGTTGGCGGACATTGCGCAACGTCGCTTTTGGTTCTGCCAGATCGTGCAGGCAGTCGAACATGCCGGCGAAGTCAAAGACCGGCTCTGGTGCGATATCAGCGATCACGCCCTGCACGAATTGCACATTGTCCGCGCCCGCTTGCAGCGCCGCCGCCTGAGCCTGCGAAATCGAGGGGCCGTCGGGGTCGAACCCGGTGATCCGCGCCTCGGGATAGGCTGCGGCCAGCGCCAGCGAGACCTTGCCGACACCGCAGCCGATATCCAGTGCGCGGCCACCGGCCGCGAGGCGTTCGTCAATTTCGGGCAGTTGTTTCATCCAATAGCTGGCCAGCCGGTGCTGATAGGCGCCGCCATTCATCAGGTCGAGCGCATCGATCCAGTCCTGATCATAGGCGTCGAAATTCACGCCGCCGCCGTCGCGAAAGGCCCGCGCGACCGCCGGGGCCTGTGACAACAGCGATGGACCTGCCAGAAACAACCCGCCCATGAAGTGATCGGTTCCTTCGGAGGCCAGCAGAAAACCGTGTTCGGGCGGCATCGAAAAGGTCCCGGCCTGTTCATCATGCTCCAGCCATCCTGCAGCTGTCATGCCGTGCAGCCATTCCCTGACATAGCGGGCGGTCAGGCCGGTCCGGTCTGCCAGCTCTGCTGCTGTGACCGGTTCGCCATCCTTCATTGCCTCGAACAGGCCCGACTTGAGGCCGAGATAGCCCATTCCGATTGCCATCGTCCCGGCCATGTCGCGATAGACGTGCGCGGCGAATGTTCCGATACGTTCCTTGTCCATGATGCATCCCCCCATGGCCAGAGGGTCAGACGCCTCCGGCGTGACGGGACCATCGTATCAGGTTTCGGCAAAATCTGAAAACCCGGGTCAAACCTTTCTGGCGACAATGAAGCGCCGGGCGTCCTTGGCGGGAAAGCTGTCGCGCTCGACGATTTCGAACCCTGCACGTTCGATCGCCGAATCCAGCTGCGCCTCGGACATGAAGCGAACGAGGGGGGCGCGGCCCGCAAGCTGCATCAGCGGCAAAATCAGCCGCATCACCCGGTATTTCAGACTGCTCCCCGTTGACGGGGCGCAAAAGGTCTTGGAGATGAGCAGCCCGCCGGTTTTCGTCACTTCGCGCGCCTCGTGCAGGGTGGCGTCCAGATCTTCGACCAGATGCAACAGGTTGAACGCCATCACCACGTCAAAAGGCCCCTCGGGCGGTTGTCCGGCCTCGGCCTGCACAAACCGCACATTGGCCTGATGTTGCTCTGCCGCCTTGCGGGTGCCAACGGCCAGCATGCCTGGCGAGACATCAGTTGCGGTGATCCCGGCCACCTGCGGGGCCAGCCGCAATGCAGTGGTGCCGGTGCCGCATCCCAGTTCGAGAACCTGATCGGACGGTTTCAGATAGGATGCCGTCCGTGTCAGGGTACGCTCATAAGAGTCCATGTCCCGGATCGGCGTGCGGGCATATTTCTCGGCAATCCCATCCCAGAATTTTTCGGCTGCGATCATGACCAATCTCCTTTGCGGCAAAAATAGTCATGCGGATATGAAATAGAAATTGCCGAAATTTGCAGGGCGCTTATACATTTATGCATGGATAAACGTGGCGAGTTCGACTGGAACCACATACGCGCCTTTCTGGAAACGGCGCAGTCCGGGTCCTTGTCGGCGGCCGCGCGGCGGCTTGGGCAGTCACAGCCGACTCTCAGCCGACAGGTATCCGCTCTGGAGGCCGATCTGGGGGTGATGCTGTTCGAACGGGTCGGCCGGTCGCTGGAACTGACACAGGCCGGACTGGAGCTTCTGGATCACACAAGAGCGATGGGAGAGGCAGCCAACCGGATCGCGCTGGCGGCCTCGGGTCAGGCGCAATCGGTCGAAGGGCGGGTCCGGATCACCGCAAGCGATATCCTGTCGGCCTATGACCTGCCCGAGGTGTTGCGGGATATCCGCGAACAGGCGCCATTGCTGGAAATCGAGGTTATCGCTGCCAACGACATCCGCGACCTGATGCGCCGCGAGGCGGATATCGCCATTCGTCACATCCGCCCCGATCAGCCCGACCTGATCGCACGACTTGTTGGCGAGGCGAATGCGCGGCTTTATGCGGCCTCGTCCTATCTGGATCAGGTGGGCCGCCCGGCAACCAAGGCTGAACTGTCCGGCATGGAATTCGTGGGTTTCGGCGATACCGGCCGGATGATCGAGTACATGGCCCCGCTGGGCATCGACCTGCAGGGCCAGAACTTTCGCCTGAAGACGCAGAACGGTATTGTTGCCTGGGAATATGTGCGTAGCGGGTTTGGCGTCATGGCAATGTCGGAAAGCGTGGCAGCGAAGTTCCCCGAGGTGGAACCGGTTCTGCCCGACATGGCCCCCATTCGTTTTCCGGTCTGGCTGACCACGCACCGCGAGCTGCGCACCAGTCGCCGGATCCGGCTGGTTTTCGATTTACTGGCGGACTTTCTTGCGACAAAGAACGCCCCTCCCCTTACGTAAAAAGCCAACTCACCAGTGCACGGATTTTCCGAATTTGCGGCTTGCCCATCCGGGCGCGGTTGTGGAAAAGCCGCGCGACAGGTGAAGGGTATCGCACAGGAAAATTCTACCGAAGCAAGAAAACTTATGTTTTTCGGGGAATTGCGAGTATCATGCCAAGACTTCCCTTGTGGAAGTGTGGCAAACAGGAGGGAACAGTGTCACAAAAAATCGTCCTTGGATACGACGACAGCGCAAGCGCCAAGTCGGCTCTTGATTTCGCGGTCGACCTTTCCAAGGCGCGTGGATGCGAGCTTGTCGTCGCCCACGTGCTGGAATGGTCGCCCTATTCGTTTCTGACACCGGAAGAGATCGAAGAGCGTCACAAGCGCCGGTCTCAGGAGCTCAAGCGGGCCGAAGATGCGCTGCTTGAACCTGTCCGCAAAAGCTTGCAGGACAGCGGCGTGGTTGTGTCGACCGTCCTGAAATACGGTCAGGTCGCGGAAACGCTGTGCGATATCATCAACGAAACCGGTGCGACGCAGCTTGTGATTGGCCGAACGGGGCATTCATCCCTGTCATCCCGGCTTTTCGGCTCTGTCGCGGGAAGTCTGGCGCAGGCGGCGCCGGTCCCGGTCACAATTGTTCCGTAAGCGCGAGAAAAGGGACAGTCATGAAAAACGTGTTCAAAGCTTTTGCTTTTGCAGCGCCCGCGATGTTGGCCATGGCCGCATCGGCGCAGGCGCAGACCATCGACGAAAAGGTCAACGAGGTGTTTGCCAGTTCCACGGGCTGGTTCGTCAACCTGATCTTCAGCCCGTTTCCGGGCACAAACTTTCCGTGGATCGTGGCGTGGCTGGTGGTGGCCGCGACGATCTTCACGGTATATTTCGGCCTGATCCAGTTCCGGGCATTCCCGCACTCGATCGCGCTGGTCAAGGGTGACTATTCCGACCCCAACGACGCGGGCGAGGTCAGCCACTTTCAGGCGCTTGCAACGGCGCTGTCGGGCACCGTGGGCCTTGGCAACATCGCCGGTGTGGCGGTTGCCGTCGGCATCGGCGGGCCGGGCGCCACGTTCTGGATGATCCTTGCGGGTCTGATGGGCATGGCGTCGAAATTCACCGAATGTACGCTGGGTGTGAAGTACCGCAACGAATACGAGGACGGCACCGTTTCGGGCGGACCGATGTATTACCTGACCAAGGGGTTCGAGGAACGCGGCATCCCGGCAGGCAAGATCCTTGCGGTGCTGTTTTCAATCTTCTGTATCCTTGGCGCGCTGGGTGGCGGCAACATGTTCCAGGCCAACCAGGCGCATGCGCAGATCTCGAACGTGGTGGGTGAGTATCCGGGCTGGATCACCGGCATTCTGTTTGCGGCCATCGTGTTCGCGGTGATCGTAGGCGGTTTGAAATCCATCGCGCGCGTCACCGAAAAGGTGGTTCCGTTCATGGGTATCCTCTATGTCGCGACCGCACTGGTCATTCTGGCGATGAACGGGGACAAGATCGGTTGGGCCTTTGGCCAGATCTTTGAAGGTGCGTTCACCGGGCTTGGCGTTGCCGGCGGTCTGGCCGGGGCGCTGATCCAGGGCTTCAAGCGTGCGGCGTTCTCGAACGAGGCGGGCGTGGGCTCTGCCGCCATTGCCCACTCGGCGGTGCGCACCAAGGAGCCGATCACCGAAGGGTTCGTGTCGCTGTTGGAGCCGTTCATCGATACCGTCGTGATCTGCACCATGACCGCACTGGTGATCATCATCACCGGGCAACTGGTATCCGACCCGAATACCGGGCTTTACCTGCTGAACGAGGATGGCACCACCATCCAGACCGTCGGCGGCGTGTCCGGCGTGGCGCTGACCTCGGCGGCGTTCTCGTCCGCCTTTGGATGGTTCCAGTACATTCTGGCCATTGCGGTGATCCTGTTCGCCTTCTCGACCATGATCAGCTGGTCCTATTATGGCCTCAAGGCCTGGACCTTCCTGTTCGGCGAAGGGCACACCAAGGAGCTGGTGTTCAAGGTCATCTTCTGCATCTTCGTGATCATCGGTGCGGCGGCGAATCTTGGCCCGGTCATCGATTTCTCGGATGCGGCGATCTTTGCCATGGCGGTGGTCAACATCATCGGCCTCTACTTCCTGATGCCGATCGTGAAGGCCGAGCTGAACAGCTATCTGGCGCGGCTGAAGTCGGGTGAGATCAAGAAGTACACCTGAGCTGCGCGCACGGCGCTGAACAGAGCCTCTCCGATCCGTCGGGGAGGCTTTTTCTGACTTTCTGGCTGCGGAGTACCGGATCATGGAGCGACATGCAGGTGGATGTCTGTGCGGCAATGTTCGGATCGCGACATCGGGACGCCCGTTGCGCGTTGGGGTCTGTCACTGTCTGGATTGCCGCAAGCATCATGGCGCGCTGTTTCACGCTTCGGCCATATTTCCGCAGGATGCGGTAACGGTCGCGGGCGAAACCCATGATTACCGGGGGCGGTATTTTTGCCCCCGATGCGGGTCATCTGTATTTTCCGTCAGCCCGGGCGAGGTCGAGGTGCATCTTGGCACACTTGACGCGCCCGACCAGTTCGTGCCGACCTATGAGCTGTGGACCATCCGGCGCGAGGCCTGGCTGCCGCCGTTTGCGGTTTCCCGGAGGTTTGAACGAGACAGCGGGGAAGACTAGCTCCGAGAAAAAACGCGCGGAGACCCAGCCCTTCGCTGCAGGTGTTGCAGATTGTCAAGGATGGTCCGCGCCGCGGACAAGAAAATTTCAGCGAATGTCAACTCAGAGCCCATACCTCGCAGATGCTGCACTCTGCGGGAATGGCTGCGAAGCGCTCAAGGACGACATTGTTCCCCGATAGGTCGAACCAAATCGGGCAATGGCTCAGGCCTCTTGATACCGCGGTGCGGCCCACGAGTTCTGGCATCAGCTGCACGTGCGAAGTCAAATTATTGCCAAATTCACCCAAAACAGGACGAAGAAGGCAATAACGTTTGCGCAAAAAACCGACCGTCTTAACGGACTTCGAGGTCTAGCCGCAACCTTCCGGCTTACGGCCCATGGGCAGCCGTGCACTTATCGTGACCTCCGGCATCACGCCGCATGAACTTATTAACATCGCCGCCCGGGCCGGTGCCGACACCTCGACCTACGGATGAAGAGTGCGAGATGTGTTTCGTGTGGGACGGTCATTGGATTTGCGCCGTAGGTGGAAAGACGAGAGGGTGGTGCTAGGCGCCGCCCCGGAAAAGAGAATACCCCCACGGTGTGAACTTGAACGGCAGATGGAAGTGTTCCTCGACGCGCTCGATGCCAAAGCGAAACACCGCGATTTCGAGAAACGAAGGGTTCGGAATGATGCGGCCAGCTTGCCGATAATAGTCTCCGACCTCAAATTCGACCTCGTAGAGCCCTGACTGCACGTCTTGGCCCTCGCTGACCGGATGGTGCAGCAACCCGTCAGGGCCACACACACCTGACGCGATTTCCGTTCTCGCAGGTCGCAGGTGCCACAGCCGAACCGCCAGTCCGGCAGCGGGTATGCCATCCGCAACATCCACTGCATGAATTGATATTCCTCCGGCAACCGGATCGGTTGGATGGGACTGATGCGTCACGACACTCTTCTCCTTCTTTGCGGAACTCCAAGTAGATTGCGAGTCCCTTCGATACGACTTTCCATTTCACTATCTGCCACAGAGGCGAGATCGCCATTCCAAAATACAGAATGCCCTGTTATTCCAGTTCAAACCAGGCCGATCAGGCTGGTCGGAAGCGACCTCACGATATCCCATGCCTTGGAAAGGGATTGCAGGAAATGGCACTTCATCTTGTTCCGCGCGCACTTCAGTATCTGGAGCAGGTCGCGCAGAGTGGATCGATCCAGGCAGCGTCCCGGGAGCTTGGAATTTCAGCGTCCGCCGTCCATCGGCAGATTGTGGCGATCGAGGAGGACCTCGGAGAGGCTCTGTTTGACAGAGGTCCCAAGGGCCTGACCTTGACGCCCACCGGCAAGCTTGTGCTGGACCTTGCTCGCGGCTGGCGTCTCGACAACGCGCGCCTGTGGTCCGTTGTCCAAGAAAATCGAGGCATCGAACAGGGGCATTTCCGGCTCGCCGCAATGGACAGCATGGTCAACGGCTTCGTGCTCGATGTGGTGCGGGCCATCGCCTCGGATTTGCCGATGGTTACCGTCGATGTCGAAATCAAGAGTCCGGACGCCGCTGTCAAAGGCGTTCTCGAAGGTGACTTTGACCTCGCCGCGGTCGCAAATGCACCGCCGGTCGATACTCTCGACTTCCACTGGCGGCGAGAGTTTCCATTGGGGTGCATCGCCACCAGAGATCATCCAGTGGCGACCAAGGAGTCGATTAGTTTTTCAGAATTTATTGCGAATCCCGTCGTATTCCAGAGTTCCGCCCTGTCAATTCGGAGACTGCTCGAGGTTCGCCACGGATGGCTCTTCGAGCAAGCCCGAACTTCTGTGGTCGTCAACTCCATTCAGCTCATGAAGCTGCTTGTCGCGACAGGCAGGTATGTCGCGGTCACCTCGGAGATCGATGCCGGACCCGAAATCAAGGACGGGCGTTTCGCCTTTATCCCGATCAGCGACAAGGATGCGTTCCGTCAGAGCATCTCTCTGATATCCAACGCACAAATGCCGGCTTCCGCGATGCGTCAGAAGATTCTCGATCTATCGGTCCGGTGTCTCGATGACCTTTCCGGTACGTCGGGTCATCCGATCTGACATACTTGTAAGTCTCAGCGAGCCTCCCGAAAGAGTGGCATGGAATTCTAAAAATGCGAATGCGATGTAAACTATTATTCTATAGACGACAACGGTGCCGCTGCCTACGCTGGGACGTGAGGGGGACGTCACATGACATCATTGGAAGATTTGAACCATGCGGATGATCGGACGGCGCTCGGTTACATTGCTCCCCTGATCGAAAGAGCGCCCGAGGTCGCGAAACGGGTGGTGTCGCACCGTCCCTTTCGGGACCTGGATGCGCTGACAGCGGCCATTCACCGAGAACTCGTTGCGCTGAACGAAGCGGACAGCATTGCCCTGTTTTGCGCGCACCCCGAACTTGCTCCGGACAATCCCCTGACAATGACGTCGGAATCCCAGATCGAGCAGGGGCGGCTCGATCTTACCTCTCCCAAAAGCGAATATCGAGACCGTCTGGCAGCCATGAATGCCGAATACCGGCAACGCTTTGGCTTCCCTTTCATTACCGCGCTCGTACGCCATGCCGATATGGACAGCGTCATGGCAGAGTTCAGCGATCGTCTAAAAGCCGACCGCGCTTCTGAAATCCGTGCAGCAATCGAGCAAATTTCTGCCGTAAGCGCGGCCCGCGTGCGGGCGCTCTTCGGACAGGCCTCGAAACCCGACATGTTAGAAAAAGGGCACGTCATGACAAGAGGGACCCGGCATGCCAGTTGATCCCGAACATATGGACGTCGAGGACCGGGTGCCGAAAGGATCCCATGGGGCACTCGGCTGGGGTGGCGAGATCGGCGGGCTGGTTCTCCTCGGTCTGAGCATCATCTTCATGGTCGGTGGCTGGCAGTTGGGCCTTGGGGTCCCGACCCGCCTTGGAACCGGGGCCTTCCCGTTCGTCACCGGTGCCATCCTTGCTGTTCTGGCTCTGGTCATCTGCGTGGAAGAGCGGCGCGGCGATGGCATCGCCGAGACGCCGGACTGGATTGAACTTTTCGCGATCTGCGCGGCTCTCGCCGTGTTCGCGGCAACGGCCGACTGGCTCGGTCTCGTTCCCGCAGTCTTCCTGACCGTTATTGTCGCCAGCCTGCCGGACCACACGCTTCCCTGGATCGGAAAACTCATCTTGGGTGGGATCGTGGCGCTTGGATGCTGGGCAGTCTTCATCGAACTGCTGAATCTGCCTCTCAGGCCGTTTCCGGGAGGCTGACCATGGATGTCCTGACGCTCTTTTACCAAGGCCTGTTGGTGGTCCTCGAGCCGCAGAACTTGATGTACTGCTTCATAGGGGTCTTTCTCGGAACTTTCATCGGCGTTCTACCGGGCATCGGGTCGATGGCGGCGATCGCAATGATCCTGCCGCTCACTTTCTATCTCGATCCAACTCCCGCCCTGGTGATGATCGCCGGTGTTTTCTACGGCGCGGAATACGGCGGATCGACCGCCTCGATCCTGATGAACGTCCCAGGAACGCCGGCGGCCTCGATCACCGCGATCGAGGGGCACGCCCTCGCGAAGAAAGGCCGCGCAGGCGTTGCGCTCTTTTCGACGGCTACCGCCTCTTTCGGGGGCGGGATTATCGGTATGATCGTGATCGCCATCCTGTCGCCGTCCCTGGCGCAACTTGCGCTCAGTTTCGGACCACCGGACTACTTCTCTGTCCTTCTTTTGGGCCTGATCGCAGCCTCGGCCGTGAGCAACGGCGGTGCGCTGAAAGGAATCGCGATGGTGGTGACCGGCCTGATGCTCGGTACAATCGGCATCGACCTGACCACCGGGGACCTCCGGTTCACGATGGGCATTCCCGAACTGCGCGATGGCGTGCACATCGTCATCGTGGCGATGGGTCTCTTCGGCGTGACCGAGGTCATAGCGTCGATCCGTACGGCGACCAGCGGAAAGGCTGCCCAGACAGTGGACTACGACGATTTCTATCCCACTAAGGAGGAATGGAAATCGCTGCCTGCACCGATCCTGCGTGGCGGTGCGATTGGATCCTTCATCGGTGCTCTGCCAGGCACAGGCCAGACCATTGCCGCGGCCCTTGCCTATGCGGTCGAGAAACGCGTGAACCGCCGGCGGAAGGATTTTGGCACCGGTGTGGTTCCCGGCGTGGCGGTTCCCGAGGCCGCGAACAACTCGGCGACTCAGACGGCCTTCATTCCGACCCTCACGTTGGGGGTGCCCGGCAGCCCGCCAATGGCGATCGTTATCGGGGCGCTGATGATCTATGGGATCACGCCAGGACCCCGTCTCCTCACCGAACAGCCCGACATGTTCTGGGGCCTGGTCGCAAGCTTTCTCGTGGGCAACATCATGCTGCTGATCCTCAACGTACCCTTGATCGGCATGTGGGTTCGGCTTCTGAAAATACCCTACAAGTATATGTACCCGACGATTATCGTTCTGATCTGCATGGGCGTCTACAGTCTGAACAACAACGTGTTTGACGTCTGGCTGACGCTGGTGATTGGCGCCGTTGGTTACGTCATGCGGCTCTTCCGCTTCGAGCCTGCGCCCCTGCTCTTGGGGTTCGTTCTCGGCCCGCTCATGGAAGAACAGTTGCGACGCTCGATGCTCCTGTCTCGTGGCGACCCGATGGTGTTTTTGCAGAGACCCATCAGCGCGACGCTGATCGCGATCACCGTCGCCATTCTCGCATTTGCTCTGTTCAAGACAGAGCAGAACCGACGCCGCCGTCGCGCGGCCATGAAAGCCAATCAGGGAGAAACACCAACATGAAAATTGACCGTAGACTACTTATGAGCACCGGTGCTGCAGCGGCCCTCCTTCTGCACGCGCCGGCAGCGCTGGCAGAACCCGGAGCCTGGAGCGATGAGCCGGTCAGGATCGTCGTGACCTTCCCGCCAGGCGGCACAAGCGACCTTGTCGCGCGGCTGCTCGCACAGCACCTTGACACCGATTTCGGGCAGAAGGCCGTGGTCGATAACCGTCCAGGCGCTGCCGGGACGGTTGCGGCTGACTATGTCGCGCAACAGGCGGCTGACGGCACGACGCTCATCCTGTCAAACAACGCGCCCTTCACGATTGCACCGACACGGTTCAAATCCATCCCTTACGAACCACTCGATGGATTCACGCATGTCGCCTATATCGGCGCGTCGGCGCCTGGCCTGTTCGTTCAGCCGTCCTCCGGGATCACATCGCTCGACGAGTACATCGCCTTCGTCAAGGAAACCCCGATGACTTTCGGCTCGAGCGGGGTCGGTTCGATTTCCCATATTCTCGGGGTCGCGGTCGATCAGGCGCTCGAAGTGGAGTCGATCCACGTACCCTACCAGGGCAGCTCTCCGGCCATCCAGGATTTTCGCGCCGGTGTGCTCGACAGCTTCTACGACATGGTCGTTCAGAACAGCGAGATGATTGAGGACAAAGAGGCCGTGGCGATCGCGATCGCCTCGCCTGAACGCAACAAGGAAATCCCTGACGTCCCGACCTTCAAGGAACAGGGCTACGACATTGTGATCGAAAACTGGGTCGGTCTTTCCGGACCAGCGGGCATGGACCCGGCAACCGTCGAGACGATCCACGACACCGTCCTGGCCGTCTTTGCCAATCCCGATGTCCAGGAAAGGCTAAAGGAACTCGGCATCACCCATACGGCGATGTCCACCGACGACTACACGGCCTTCGTCGCAAATTCGATTGAGGTCTGGGCGCCGCTCATCGAGTCGGCCGGAATCAAGGAATAAGCCAGACTGGTTTGGCCGCTGCGCTCTGCCGCGGCGGCCTACATTTGGTGGCCCTTGCCACGCAGGCCCG
>NZ_JBXWQW010000008.1:0-114001 GCF_059612585.1 Ruegeria sp. YKSF57
CTGCGCTACGCTACGCCGGGCATCCCGGGCTGCGCCGCGCGGATCTCTCGGTTCGTGGTTGGCTGACCCTCTACCGCGCCAATATCGAGGTCGAGAGCGCCTACCGGCAGGATGCGATCTCGAGTGCAGGCGCAATTGGCCTTGGTCAATTGATGCCCGCGACCGCGCGCGATCTCCGCGTTGACCCGCGTGACCCTCAACAAAACCTCGACGGCTCCGCCCGATACCTCGCGATGATGCTGGAGACGTTCGGCGATCCGCGTCTTGCCCTCGCTGCCTACAACGCCGGCCCGGATTCGGTCCGCCAGTATGGCGGCATTCCCCCCTACCGAGAAACCCAGAACCACGTGGCCCGTGTCATGGCCGTCGTCGCCCGATTGGAAGGATCAAATTCATGAGACAGATCTCACACCTATTCGTCGCCTCACTGGCGATCTTCCTGCTCCTTGCCGAACCGGCCCTCGCACAAAGCATCGATCTCTCACCGATTCAGAGCCTGTTGCAGGGCATCGTCGATGCGTTAACCGGCCCGCTTGGTGTGGTGATCGCCACGCTTGCCGTGCTGGGCGTTTTCTTGAGCTGGTTCTTCAATATCATCGATCTGCGTCAGGCGCTCTGGGTCCTCGTCGGGATCGCTGGTG
Source organism: Ruegeria sp. YKSF57 (assembly GCF_059612585.1). Lineage (NCBI taxonomy): Bacteria > Pseudomonadati > Pseudomonadota > Alphaproteobacteria > Rhodobacterales > Roseobacteraceae > Ruegeria > Ruegeria sp. YKSF57. The sequence continues at coordinate 642 of NZ_JBXWQW010000008.1, forward strand.
TTGCGGCCGCTCCCACCATCGTCGCCGCGGTTTTCGCCGGTGGCTGAGCGCTCGCCTCTCTTTCTGGGCCTCGTGCGCCCGCCGAAGCTTCTGGGCCTGCCCATCATGTACGCGATGGTCTGGCTTTTCGGCTCGGTGCTCTTGTTCGTCTGGGTCCAGCACATTGCGGTGCTGGGCGTAGCCGCCCTGCTCTACCCGGTTCTCTGGAAGGCCGCGGACTGGGATCCGCGTTTCATCGACGTGATGATGACGGCGCTGCAAGAGACGCCGCCCACGCGGAACCGCTCCATCCACGGCGGGGACAGCTATGCCCCGTGAAGCCGCGCTTGATCTCCGCACGATGACGCCGGAGTGGTATGCGCGCGAGACCCGCCTCGCGCACATGCTGCCCTATGTGAGCCTCGTCGATCACCAGACCGTGCGGACCCGGGTCAACGAGCTTTTCCAGTGCATCCGGCTCGACGGGGTCAATAGCTATACGACCGATGACGCCTATCTCGACAAGGTGACCGCGCTCTTTGCCCGGATCATTGCGCAATTGGGGCCGGAGTTCAGCTATTACGTCCATAAGGTCTCGAAGGCGATCACGCCGGACCTCGAGCCGCTGCGCGAGGACAGTTTCGCGGGAGAAGTCGACCGGCTCTGGCGCAAGAAGCTAGAGACCAGCGGGCTGCGCGACAAGACGCTCACCCTTACGATCATCCATCGCCCGCCTCCAAAAAGCGTCCTGCCATTCCTGAACCGCAGCGCGCCGGATCGCCTCAAGGAAGCGACCGAGAAGCGCCTTCGCCGATTGGGCGAGGCCGTGAACGTGTTCCTGTCTGGCCTGACGGAGCTTAACCCACGTGTGCTTTCGGCCAAGTCCGGCGAGTTGATTGGCTTCCTAGGGGCCCTCAACACTGGCCAGGAACTGCCGCTCTATCCGGCGAACACCTATGGCTTCCTGTCCTTCAACGTCGCCAACACGCGAGTGACGTTTCAAGGCGATCACTTCGAACTCTCCGAAGGCGTCGTGGGACACCGCTACGGCAAGAGTTTCACCATCGGGGAATACTCGGAAGGCACCTCCTGCACCATGTTCGACATGCTGAACCTGCCGGTCGACATGATCGTCACGCATTCCTTCACGCCGATCAATTCGAACCTCATGGCGGGCCGGATCAAGCGCCAGAAGCGCCAGATGCAGGCCAGCCAGGACGCGGCCCTCTCGCTCATGGAAGCCCTCGATATCGCTGCCGATGATCTGGAGGCCAAGCGGCAGAGCTTCGGCGAGCACCACATGGTCGTGACGATTTTCTGCGATACGTTGGACGAATTGCAGACTCTTAGCGCCGAGATCGTAAACGCCGCCGCCGCCGAAGGTGTTAAGATGATCGGTGAGCGCGTCGCTGCCAAGGCGCATTACCTCAGCCAGCATCCCGGAAACCAGCCAAAACGGGTGCGCGCAAGCGCCGTCACCAATCGCAACTTCGCGGATTTCGCGGCGTTCCATCGGACCCAACTCGGCAAGCCGGCAGGGAAAACACCCTGGGGCAAGGTCATCACCTATCTGCCCACACCCGAACAAAGCGCCTACCGGTTTTCCTATCACGAACAGGGTAGCCCCGAAAAAGAACCGACCAGCGGGCATACGCTCATCATGGGACGGCCCGGGTCTGGCAAATCGGTGCTGTCGGCATTCCTCATGACACAGGCCCGTCGAGCAGGGGCGCGGATCTTCGTCTTCGATTACCGTCTCGGTATGGAGATGGCGGTCCGCGCAAATGGCGGGCGCTATGCATCTTTGAAAGCAGGGCAGCCCACGGGCCTTAACCCACTCTGGACCGAAACCGATAGTCGCGGCACAGCATGGCTGTCGGACTGGCTCGCCACCCTACTCTATCGTTCCGACAAGCCGCTGACGCCGGCGCAGACCAACCGCATCCAGGAAGTCGTCCGCCAGAACGCACAAGCCACGAACCCGGCCCTGCGCAACTGGCGGGATTTCGCATCGCTCTTTGTGTCCACCGATGATGGCGGCGATCTGCACCAGCGCCTGCTCGAGTGGACCGAAGAGGGCCGCTACGGCTGGATTTTCGGACAGACGCTGGAAGACACCTTCTCGCTGAAGGGCGATGTGGTTGGCTTCGATCTGACCGGCATTCTCGACAGCGAGGCCGAGAAGGAACGCATGGCGGTCCTCTCCTATCTCTTCCGCCGGGTTGAGCGCGAGATCGAGGATCGCCGCCCCACCATCATCGTCATCGACGAGGCCTGGAAGGCGCTCGATAACGCGTATTTCGCCGAGCGGCTGTCGAACTGGCTCGTGACCGCGCGCAAGCAGAACACCGTTGCGGTGATGATGACGCAATACGCCAGCCAGCTCGAGCGCACCCGAACCGGCAAGACCATCGTCGAAGCGGTGCCCACACAAATCCTGCTTCCGAACATCCGCGCCCATGCCGCCGATTACGCGATGCTGAACCTCTATGAGAAGGAACTCGATGTGCTTCTCAACACCGGCAGCGACAGCCGCCTTGCGCTCATCCGCGACGACCAGGGCTCGATCGTCGTCGATGCCGATCTGAGCGCCCTCGGGCCCAATCTCACCATCCTCGGCGGCATGGAAAAAGGCGAGGCGCTTGTCGGCGCCGATTACCGCAACCGCCCGGACTTCTGGAGGCTTTCATGATCCGTATCTTGTTATTGCTTGCCGCCCTCGGCGCTTTGGCCTCCTGCGCCCAGTATCAGGAACCGCAGGCCAATTGCTTCACCTTCCTCGCCTCAACGGCCCCCGTCGCGCCGGATTGCACTTTCACGCCCCTCGGCGCACCGGAGGACGACATTGAAGTCTAGCCTGCCCCATATCTTGGCCCTTTGCCTGCTGCCCGGTCTCGCCTCGCCCCAAGGCGTGCCGACCAATGACAGTGGGCTGACCGCGCGCGATATCGTCGAGACCGGCGATCGCGAGGCCGACTTGGCCGTTCAGGCGGACAAGCTTGCCGTGCGCGAACTCATCGCCGAGATCGAACGGGAGCAGCTGGAAACACTGCAGCGCATCCTCGATGCCCAGACCAGCTTTGGCGGTCAGGGCCTGCCGGCCATGGTCTCCCGGCTGGAAAGTGGCAGCGGCGACCCGAACCGTTCCGTCGAGGCCGTCTATGGCAATGCCGAAATCGATCCCAATCCCGGCGGCGCGCAGATGTTCGGGGATGCGGCAGAAAATATCGAGCAGCTCATCATCCGCGTCGCTCAGGAGACCAGCGGGTTTGCCGGTGTTGGCCGCGCTGGTCTCTCCCCGGTTCAATGGCGGGCTCTGCTGCAGGCTCTTATCTGGCAGGAAAGCCGCTTCACTATCGGTGCCCGTTCACCCGTCGGCGCCTTCGGTCTCACCCAGATCATGCCTGGCACCGCCAGCGATCTCGGTATCAATCCGGAATACTATGACAGCCCCTACCTACAGGTGCATGGCGGCGCGCGCTATCTCGCGGCCCAGCTCAACACCTTCGACGGCAATATCATCAATGCACTCGCCGCCTATAACGCCGGACCAGGCCGCGTGTTCGAATATGGGGGCGTGCCGCCTTTCGCCGAGACACTGCATTACGTTCAGGTCATCCCCGAACGCTATAATCTGTACCTGAGCCGTATCGGCGGGATCGAAGCGCTCGGCACGATTGATCCGGCGTTACTGGCCAATGCCAACCTCTCGATCACCGGGCATGGGGCCGCCTTTTATGGTAACAACTCCCCCGCCGCGATCCGACAGGCCGCCCTGCGCATTGCGGATATCGTCGAGCAGATTTCCGAGACGGAAGATGTTCAAGAAAGCATCGCGCTCAACACCTATGCCCGCGCTGAACTCGTGCGTCTCGTCGCCGCGCGCATCCGGCTACAGGCGGCGCGGACCCGCGTGCTCTCCGCCGAAGAGTTGGCCCAGGCCAGCGCTCGCATGGCCGAGGGCGCGTTCATGGAATTCACGATCAGGGAGATAGACCGATGAGAGATTTGCTCGTGAGAACGGCCTTGGCCACGACGCTTGGGATCGGTTTGCATGTCGGCACCCTGTCCCCTGCCCAGGCGCAAGGTGTGCCCGTCGTCGACACTCAGAACATCGCGCAAAACATCCAGCAGCTCCGGCAGATGATCGAAGACGAGATCCTGCAAAACGAGCAGCTGACGCAGCTCCGTGAACAGCTTGCCACTCTCACGGACCAACTCGCGGAGCTGCAACGCACCTATGAAGCCCTCACCCGCCTCGCCGAACTGCCGGAAATCATCCGCACCGAGATGGAGGACGAGCTGAACGGCTTGCTCGATCAGGAGTTCGGCGACATCCTTGCGACGATCGAAGCCATCAAGACCGGAGACTTCTCTGGCCTCTCTGGTTCCAGCGCGGGCGAGATTGAAACACAGATGGACCGGGTGCTGGCCGATCTCGGCTTTGACGAGGACACCCTCTCGAAAATGGCCACGAGCGGCAATCCCGGAGCCAATCGCGTGGCAACCCAAGCCACAACCGGCGCACTCGTCTCGGCCGCCGCCCAGAACAGCTATGAGGACGCCGGCCAGTCGCTGGAACGTGTCGACCGGCTGGTCGGGCTGATCGATGACATGGACGAACTCAAGGAAAGCATCGATCTCAACACGCGCGTCACGGCGGAACTCGCGATCGCGCTTGTCGCTATGTGGCAGCTCGAAGCGGTGCAGACCGTGGGCGATGGCACCGGTGGCGTGATCGATGCTGCCACCATTGCCGAAGAGCAGCGCTTCATGGACTTCACGCTGCCGGATCTGCGCGCAGATTGATTGTGGAGGCATGAGTGGTGGCGACTGAACATGAAATCATCGAGGAAGAGCTGGTCTATGGCGCGCTGCGCCGCGAACGGCTCTGGCAGCGCCTTGGTCTCATCGGGCTCATCTTTGGCATTCTCGGATGCCTGAGCGCGGCGGCTGTCGCGATCCTCGATGTAGATCCGCCACCTGTGGTCGTGCCCTATGATCCCGCCACCGGCTTTGCCCTGCCGGAGGCCTCGGTGGGCGCGACATCGGTCACAGCCAACCAGGCGATCATCGAGGCGGAGGTGTTCCGCTATGTGGCCGACCGGGAGGTCTATAACCAGCTCGACAACGATCTGCGCATCCGCAGCGTCTTGCGCCGCTCGGATGGTACTGCCGAGAGCGGGCTGCGCCAGATCTGGAACAGCGCCAATGAGAACTACCCGCCGACAGTTTATGGCCCCAATGCCCGGCTTGATGTGGAAATCCTCAGCATCAACCGGATCGGTACGAACCGCGCCACCGTGCGCCTGCGCAAGCGCCTGACCTCCATCAACGGCGTCCAGACAGGCCTTTTCACCGCCACGCTTCTCTTCGAGTTCAGCCCCGAAACCCGTCGCTCCATCGATGAGGTCTGGACCAACCCCTTCGGCTTCACGGTCCTCGAGTATTCCATCCGCTCCGACAGATTGGAGAACTGACGTTGTTGTTCACAAGATCGCTTGTTTTTGTCATTGCCCTGTTGCCCGGCCTTGCCTCCGCCGAAGCCATCCCGCGCGGTGGACCCAATGACAACCGTGTGCGGCTGGCAACCTATCAGGAGAGCCAGGTCTATCGCCTCAATGTCTCGCTCACGCATGTGACCACCATCGAGTTCGGCGAAGGCGAGAGCATCCGTTCGATCATCGCCGGCGACACGGAAGGCTTCGAGATTGACGGCGTGCCCGGCGGTCAGGCCTTCGCGATCAAGCCGGTGGCGCGCGGTGTCCATACAAACGTTACCATCTACACGAACAGGCGGAGCTACTATTTCAACGTCCAGGAGGTCCGCAGCCCAACCTTCTACGTGGTGCAGTTCCGCTATCCGGACGACAATGCGCGCCCGACCCGGGCCATCGCCGCCCAAGCACCAAACTACAATTACGGTGCCAGCGCGCGGACCGAGTTCACGCCAACCCGCATCTGGGATGACGGGACGTTCACGTATTTCGAATTTCCGCAGAACGCGCCGGTGCCTGCGATCTTCCGCTACGCGAATGGCCGAGAACGGACGGTCAACACACAAGCTACCGAGGACGGCGTGATCCGGGTTTCCGGGGTGAACAGTCAATGGGTGCTGCGGATCGGTGACGAGGTGGTTTGCATCGAGGCAACGCCGCCTGCGGGGGTGGGATCATGAGCGACACTGGAAACGCGGAACTTGAGAAACGCCTCGCTGCTCTCGAGCAAGGCAAAGGCGCAGCATCGCCCCCTACCCCTCGGCGCTCGCCACTGCTCGCATTGGCCGTTGTCCTCGTGATAGCCGCTGGCGGCTCCCTACTCTATCACCTGTCCCAACCCGAGGAAGAGGAAGCCCTGCCCACAGCGACACCGGACGTGTTCCAGAACGAAGGCGACGGGTTCGGCGCCATCGAGACCTTGCCCCCGCCCGAGCCCGAGGTTGTGTTCGTCGGACCAGACCCCGTCGAGCCCAACGCGGAGCTTCTGGCGCAGATCACCGCCCTGCAGGCTCAGATCGAGGAGTTGCGCAACGCCCCCGAACCGGTCGTCGAGGAAGACACCGCCGCCGCAGAGGCGATCGACGCGCTGACCGCTCAGATCGCTGCGCTACAAGCCGCCTCGGAAGCCGCACAGCAACGATTCCAGGACGAACTGACGGCGCGGGATCGCGGCCTTGAGCAACTCCGCATGGATCTGGAACTGGCCCAACTCGAGGCCAGCCGACCCCAAGCCGCGCCAGCGGGCCCCACGGAAGATGAGCTGCGCGCACGCGAGCAAGAGCGACTGCGCCGGGAGGAAGAAGGCCGGCGCATGGCCGAACTGGAGCGCCGCGCCGCGGAGGAACGCGCCTTCCAGGAGCGGCGCATCGCCTCGCCCACCATCGCGTTTGGCGGCACGTCCGGAGCGAATGAAACGGCTCTGACCGAACGCACTTTTGGCGAGGTGACGGATTTCGTGCTGAACGGTGCGTTGCCCTCCACCGTGACGCAGGCCGAGGTGATCGCCAATCCCTCCAACACGATTCTACAGGGCACCATGATCCAGGCCGTCATGGAAACTGCCCTTGACAGCTCCCTGCCCGGCCAGACCCGTGCCGTGGTGTCCGAGGATGTCTACAGCGTCGATGGCGTGCGCCTCTTGATCCCCCGCGGATCCCGTCTCGTCGGGCGCTACCGCACTGGCGTCGATATCGCGCAGCGCCGCGTCACGATCGCCTGGGACCGGATCATCCTGCCCGACAACCAGACCGTCCAGATCAGCTCCTTCGGAGGTGATGAACTGGGCCGTTCTGGCGTCACCGGTTTCGTGGACACACGCTTCGCCGAGCGTTTCGGGTCGGCCGCCCTGATCTCGCTGATCTCCGCAGCACCCAGTGCCGCCGCCTCCGAAGCCCAGGATGAGACTGCCGCCGAGGCTCTCGAAGACGTTGGCGATGATCTGGCAGATGCCACGGACAGCGTCATCGGCGATTACCTCTCCATCGGCCCCGTCATCTATGTCGACCAGGGCGCCCGCGTCACGGTCATGGTCGACCGCGATCTGGAGATATTCTGAGCCCATGTCGCTGAGCTATCTCGAAACCTCGCTCGACCGGATCAACGCCGCCGCTCGCGACGATGTCATCGAGATCTGCATCAACCCTGATGGCACCTGTTGGGGCGAATTCCAGGGCGATCATTTCATGCGCGCGCTGGACCAGAGGCTGACCGGCGTTCAGGTCAGGGACCTCGGCAACCAGATCGCCTCATCCGCAAATACCACGATGAGCAAGGACCGCCCCATCGTCTCGGTTTCGATCACCTACAAGGGGCGCCCGATCCGCGCACAGGTCATCACCCCGCCCGCCGTGCTCTCGGCCATGTCGATCAGCCTGCGGTTCTTCTCAAGCCTGCCACTCGAGGGCATTGCGCTCGATTTCCTCTACGGAAAAGAGCGCAAGCTCGAAGACCTGCGCGTCGAAAAAAAGCGCGCCTTGCGCGCCGTGGTGGCCGCGGGTTTGATCGATGATGCGCTGGCCTTCTGCGTCGAGAACAAACTCAACATGATCGTCTCGGGTGGCACCTCCACCGGCAAGACCGTCGCCGCGCGCAAGATCCTCTCTCACGTACCGGCCGAGGAACGCATCGTGACCATCGAAGAAGCGGCCGAGCTTCTTCCGACCCAGCCAAATGCCGTGACCCTCATCGCCAATCGCGACGCGGAATTCCAGACCGCCGATGTGCTTCTCACCGCCACGCTGCGCATGCGCCCCGACCGGATCATCCTGGGCGAGGTGCGCGGCAAGGAGGCCATGACCTTCCTCGAGGCGATCAACACCGGCCATGGCGGCTCCATGACCACGCTCCATGCCGAAACCCCGCAATTGGCCGTGCAGCGCCTCGCGATCGCAGCACTAAAGACCGAGATCCCGATGACCTATGCCGACATGATCCAGTACATCGAGAATTCCATCGACGTGATCATCCAGGCCGGTCGGCATGACGGCAAACGCGGCATCACGGAATTCTACCTCCCCGGCGCAACCGAGATTGGAACTTCCCCATGAAGACGTTTGAATACAATATCCTGTCCTTTCCCATGACCCGTAAGACCAGCCTCTCCGACATGCAGGCCAGCCTGAACGAGAAGGGCGCAGACGGGTGGGAGGTGGTGTCGATCAGCACTTCGGAATTCGCCAATATCGGGCACACCGTTTTCCTGAAGCGCGAAACCACACCCGCTGGAGCCACGGCATGAGGCATGCGGGCTGTACCCTCGTACTGACCGCGCTGGTTTTGGGCCTGACGCCGGCACCCGGCTTCGCTGAGCGCAATCTCGTGCCGACCCTCGATCGCAGTTTCGACGTCTGTCCGGACCGGCCCGCTGAACCCGTGTGGATGCAGGAGATCCCCCGGCGCCAAGCCTATCAGCGGGTTCTGGTTCAGGACATCTATCGCGCCCAGAATCTCGAGCGGGTCGTCGAGATCGGCAACTGCGACTGCGCGACCCGGTTCCCGTCCTGGGACGCGGCCGAGGCCGTGTTTCATGAGCGCCACGCGAGCGACGAACGATGGGAGATGCTCGAAGCCTCGGATAGCTACAACCGCCGCGCCAACGCCGCCCGAACTGCCGCCAAGGCCATCTGCGACGCCGCAGGCAATTGGTAAGGCAGCGCCGCGATGAGTGTCATCACCTACTTCGTTGAAACCTCCCAAGCATATCTCGACACCGCTGCTGAGACCCAGTTTGGTGCGGTTGCGGCAACGGTCGGCACGCTCCTGGTTTTGGGAACAACGCTGGTGGTGATCCTCGTTGGCATCAACATGATCTATCAATATCGGGCCATGGATGGGCACACAGCCTTCTGGCTCGCGGTCAAGATCGGGCTCATCGGGATATTCGCGACCAATTGGATGCAGTTCAACGCCTTCTCGTCTGCCATTCTCTATGGGATCGACAGTATCGCGGGCGCGCTCGTGGCCTCCGTCGGCGGCGGCAGCCCGGGGCCTTCTGGAACTTTCGCTGAAGAATTCGACCGGCTGATCGCCGAGCTCGGCGATTACCTGAATGCCGCCGGGTCCGAGCTGAACTGGATGGCTGGCGCCATGCTCGACATCGTCGGTGTGCTTCTGCTCTCGATCCTCGGCGGACTGGCCGCTTTCATCCTCGTGGCCTCCCGACTGATGATCGCGCTTCTGATCGGGATTGCCCCGGTGATGATTTTCCTGACCCTCTTCGAGGTGACCAAGGATTATTTCGCGCGCTGGTTATCCGCACTCATCTCCTTCGCGATCTACCCTATCGTGATCGCAGGGGTCTTCGCGACCATCACCGGGGTGGCCTCGGCTCTCATCGGGGAGTTGGGTGATCCGGAAGGGGCTTCCAACATCGGCGCGCTCATACCCTTCTTTATGATGGTGCTCATGGCCAAAGGGTTCATAATCGCAACACCCTTCATCGTCCGCGCGATCTCCGGCAACATCATGATGCCTGCCCTCTCCGGAGGCCTTGGTGGCGGATACAGCTTCGCTCGCGCAGCGATAGGCAGCCAGCAAGCCTACAACCGCTATCTGATCGGCGGTGCGAGCGGCGCAGAATACGCAGCCCTCAGGGCGCGGCAGTTCTTTGGCGTGCAGCAGATGCCTGCAAGGCAAGGCATGGGGCAGACGAGTTCCGCAGGCGGCACAGGGTCCGCAGACTCAGGGTCAAAAATGTTGGCGCAGCTGGCGAGATTGGGACGGCTTGGACGACGGTGACGTGTCTAATGGCCACAACGTGTGAGAAACTACTATTTTGCTGCACTTGCACCAATGTCCGGTTCATAACGCTTTGCGATCCTTGAATTCGAATTGCACACGATTTGCACATTCTCACTGGTTATAGGCCTGATTTCGTAGGACTGTCTGACCGTTCCTCCAGAAGAAATCCGAGAGCTCCCTACAAACAGAGGTTTGACAGGCGACTGTTGAAGGGGATAGGTCTGGCGTCGAACCTTCTCCACATTGAGACGCCACATCCGCCAGGCATCACGGTGGCTCCGACCGCCAAGACCCCTTGATGTGAGCCCGAACGAGATCGAAGGCGGGGCCCGCAGGCTCATGTCTTAGCCTTTTTCTTCTGGCTCGGTGCAACTTCCAGACTGCTCGTCTCGGTCGATACGAAGGCGGTCTTCTCGGCTCTGTCCGAGGCCTTCGCTCTTTTGAGCCTGAAGAGGACGTAGCTCGTGTAGCTCACCATCAGAAAAGTGAGCAGCCAACTCGCGGCTTCGTCTCCGAATGCAGCCGAAACCAGGCTCGCCAGCAGGGGTCCGGCGACGGCGCCCATTGTCCAGACGAACAGCAAGGTGACTGTGGTCGACGCAACGTAAACTGGAACTGTGCGATCCATGGCATGAGCAACAAGCAAAGAGTATGCAGTAAGAAGTGCGCCTCCGAGGACAAAGAGCAAGCCAAGAAGCACCAATTGCAGGTTAGTCCCCAAGACGGCCCTGTAACCCGAGCCGTCTCCGGAACCGGCGATTGAAAGGTACAACAACACGGCAGATGCCACGCAGCCGTTCGCTACGATTATCCTGCGTCGATCGTAGAAGTCTGACGCCCATCCCAACGGATACATGAAAACGATGCGACCCAGATAAAGAGCCCCTATGGCCAGCGCGATCTCCTCGGCGTCGATACCTTGGGTGGCCGCTCGATAGGGACCAACATTGAGAAGAGTGGTTGCGACCATGCCGACCGTGAACGAACCGAGCCAGGCGGTCGGGGAATCCCGGAACACCGCCTTGAGACGAACCGAGGCATCAGCGTGCGCCGATGGCGGATCAGTCCGGGCGGCTGTCAGAATGACGATCGCAAGGCAGTACAGTAACGAAACCACCACAAACGCGACATTGATATCGTCGGGAAGGACAGGGATCATGATCTGGCTGCCGACGGAAAGGGCGCCGAGCAGCATTGCATAGATGGCCAGCAAGCGCCCTCGGCTGTTTCCATCCGCCGATTGGCTGACCCAGGCGTCTCCGATGGCGAATAGCGCAGCCGTCGCAAGGCCAGTGGTGAATCGCACGCCAAGCAGAACCGGAACGAATTCGGTCAAGGCGAAGATCAATGCCGACGCTATGCAGATCGCCGCGCCGGCAGCGAACGATCGGATGTGGCCGATCCGTGTGATCCACTTGGACGTACGAAAACAGCCGACCAGGAAGCCGAGCGAGTAGAATGCCGGCGCGAGCGCCGCAGCTTCCTGAGAGGCGCCGGACTCTGCGAAGTCGAGGGCCACAAGCGTTCCGGACGCTGCCGTGACCAACTGGATCGAGGCCATCGCGGCGAAAAGCGCGCGAAGTGTGAGCAGTTGCTTATTGATTACTCTCATCGAGATCAGGCGCCGCTGCTTCGTCCGTAGATTCGGACCGTTGCGCTGCCACCCGTCGGAATGCGCTTGTAGATGATCTTCACGGTCCGAATGCCGCGCACCAGGCCGGGCAGGAGCATCTTGCGGGTCCGGCTTCCGGCCGCAATGATCGACCGGACACGAAGCTCGGATGTTTCCCCGTTGGTGAACGTCACCTCTATGCTTTCGATGAAGATCGGCTTGTCTACGGCTTCGACAACAAGGCCCGTAAAGAGCCCTTTTGCCAACGTGACCGGAACAATGCTGAAATTCTTGATAAGGTTGACCCTGCTCTCTCCAAGCAGGATCCAACCCTCCCCCAACGACGAATCTGCGCGAGCCGCCAATGGAAAAGCCAAGACAAGTGCAATAAATCCGCGGCGATGGATTTTCGCCGGAGAACCGAGACTGTTGATGGGTGTCTGAGTCATTCCTCTATCCCTTCGAGCTGGCTCATCTCTTGAGGTTCTGCATCACCGTCTTGCATTCAGCAAGTATCGAACTGTGCCACGCGCCGGTTGGAATGGTCCTGATCCCTGCGATCAGAAACGCTGGCCCAATGTGACGTAAAGGAAATCCTCTTGGTCGTCGTTTCGCGCGCAGTCGGTCGCATAATCGAGGCCGAATTTCCGGGACATCCGAACGCGCAATCCGACGCCGGCGGCAAAGCCGCCGCTGTCACGGTCTTGGGGTTCGGTGGAGAGTTCGATCCTGCACAGCGCAGGATCGACCCTCCACCTGATCCGTGGCTGTTGTCGCCCCGGTTAATCGAAGACAGTTCCGGAGAGCGAGAATTCGTCGACCGCCCCGTCGGACCGAATGAAGATCCGGTGGATGAATCGCACGTAGTTGAGTTCGCCAGACGGATCTTCGAGCAATTCGCCCTATGCAGCGTCACTCGCAGCACGGGATCACGCGCGGGTCGTAGGCCGGTTGCGAGTTCGGCACGCCGCCACCGAAGTCCTGCGGAACAGCGTAGAAGGCCTGTGTCCATGCATCGACGTCCAGTGGCTCGAACAAGCTTTCCTGCGGCTCGTTGCGGATCGGCTGGCCTGGGTTCACGCCGCGCAGCACCTCGCCGCTATCGACCACCACCACGCCGTTGACGATCACGAAGGGAATGCCGGAGGACGGCAGATTGCCCTGTGCGTAGGTGGCGTTGTCGCTCACCGTCTCCGGGTCGAAAATCGTGATGTCGGCGATCATGTCCTCCTGCATCCGCCCGCGCTCCTGCATCGCCTTCAGCCCCGTAAGACCGAGCGGGCGCGCCGAGTTCCAGCTGAGCTGGGCGACGCTCTGCATCAGGGGGATGCCGTTCTCGCGCCCCATGCGCAACGTCCGCGCGCAGCTGCCGGCCCCGCGTGGGTGGCTGTTGGGCAGATCCTCGAAGGGCGTATCCCATGTGATGCTGTCGTCGAGGATCGGCATTCCGTCTGACGCGATCGCCACGTCAGGCAGCCGCAGCCAGTCGAGGATGGCGCTCTCAGGCATCTTGTAGGCCAGCACCAGCCGCGCGGGCTCACGCGCCATCATCTCCGTGCGGCTCTCCTGCGTGTACCACTCCCCGGTCAGCGCATCCTGGATGGTCTCCTCGTACTTGTAGCCGAGTTGATCTACCCAGATCTCCGGTTCGAGGAAGACGGCGTTCAGCGCCGTCGAGCCCGCCGCGTAGGGGTAGAGCTCGCCCCACATGTTGTGGCCTTGCGCGCGCATCCGCACCAGCAGCTCGTGCACGAGGTTGTAACCGGGGTTGTTGAAGTGACAGGCGATGGCGGGCGCGCCGAGCGCGGCGGCGTTGGCCAGCATCTCCTGGATACCGTTCGCTTCGCTCGTGTCCGTGCCGGGCGTGTAGCGGAAGTGGAAGGCGCAGGGCCTTCCATAAGCCGCGGCGATGCGCTGGATCTCGAAGACCTCGCGTGCCGATGCGCCGTCGCGCATGTAGCCGAGCGTCGAGCCGATGCCGACCGCGCCCGCGGCGAGACCTGTATCGAGCACGCGCAGGATCTCGTTGCCCTTCTCGAGGTCCGGGCGGGTATGGGACCAGCCAGACTTGTCCGAGCCGCGATGGTTCATGGCCTCGGGCGCATCGATCGTCGTGATGCCGTCGAGCACCAAGGTACGCGCGAACTCGTGGCAGCTGGCGCAGCCGTAGTTGATCTGGTTGGTCCCGGCGCGCTCTGCGTACCAGTCATCCACCATCGTCCCGAGCGTCCCGATCTCGAGGTCCATAACCGTCGTTCGCCCGTCGAGCAGTGCGAGCTTGTTGCCCATGGGCCGGGGCCAGTGAAAATGCGTGTCGATGAAGCCGGGCGCAACGACATGGCCGCCGGCGTCAATCTGGCGGCCACCCTCGAGCGGTTCGACTGTGATAGCGGCGATCCGACCTGCGCGCACGCCGACATTTGCGACCTGGTCAAACCCGGTCTCGGGGTCCATCACCCGCCCGCCAAGGATCACGAGGTCGAATGGCTCCCTCGTCTGCGCCAAGGCTCTACCGGCGGACCCAATGGCGGCCGCACCCGCGGCAACACCAAGGTTGAACTCCCTGCGGGTGATCTCGTTCTCGCTCATGTTGTTCTCTCCTCCCCATTTCGGTTGTGCGATGCTGACGGCGACGCCACGCGCCGCAGTCAGGTTCTTTAGGTTTAGTTGCTGCATTGGACGCCTCATGGTGTCGATGCAGCGGGTTCGGTGGAGGCTTCGATCTGCACTGTGCAGGATCGACCCTCCACCTGATCCGTGGCTGGGATCGCCCCGGTTATTCGAAGACCGATCCGGAGAGGTCGAATTCATCGACGGCCCCTTCGCCCCGAATGAAGATCCGGTGGTTGAAGCGCACGTAGTTGAGTTCGCCGGAAGGATCTTCGAGCAATTCGCCAATAGCGCCCTCGTTCGGGCCTTCGGTGATTATAAAATAGCCATCAGCCGTGTTGGCCACATTGGCCGGCGCGGGATCCGATCCGCTTGTCAATGCGGAGAACTGCACAAACACATATTTGTCGCCCTCTTTGCGGATCTCGATGTTTTGGGAATTACCCTTGAAGACGCCGACGAAGGGTTCGAGCACAGCCGGATCAACACCCGCTGCGACAGGAGAGTCGGCCTCGATTCCCGTGAAGGCTTTGACCATTGCATTCGCAACTTTTTTGTAGGCCTCGGATCCGCGATCGCTGTGGACCAAAACCACCACGGCAAATTCGCGATCCGGGATCAGCTGCAGAAAGGAACGCGTGCCGGGCCAATTCCCGCCGTGGCTGGGGCTGGTGACCCCGTCGTAATCGTGGATGAACCATGTCAACCCGGTAAAGTCGCCGGCCGCAGCCTCCACTGCCGGAGCGTGGGCATAGTCCAGCGCTTCTTTGGACAGCAGCTGGTCCCCGGCGGCGTCCTTGCCGTCCAGCTGAAAGCGGGCGTATTTCAGCATGTCGTTAATCGTCGACCGGAGCGCGCCGGAGGCTGCGGACTCTCTGATCAACGGAATGTAGTACGGCTTGAGATCGCTGATGTTACCTTCGCCATAGATCGGCGGGTGACCCCATGCGTAGTTTTCCGCCGGCGGGGTGGGGTCGTAGTTAAAGGATGACGACTCCATGCCGAGTGGAGCCAACAGGTTCTCATCGATCAGGGTCTCGATCGGCTCTCCGCCGGCATGCGACACCACATGGGTGGCGAAGGTGATACTAGTGTTGTTGTACATCCAGGTTTGGTCGAACGGATAGATCTGCTCGACGTAAGACGCCTGGAGCATGACCTTCTCGCTGATCGATCCACCCGGAGGAACACGAAGGAACCCATGGTCGCCATACCAGCCAGCGCGATGGTGGAACAGGTCAACGACCCGGGCTTTCGCCGTTGCGTCCGGATCCGCGACCCTGAACCAAGGCAGGAGGTCGACGACACGCGCGTTCAAATCCAGCTCGCCCCGTTCGGACAGCTGCAGGGCCACCGTCGACAGGAAGGTTTTGGTCACCGAGCCAATTTGAAATTGCGTATCAGGGGTAACGGCCTCGTCGGTGCCTACCTTGGTGATGCCGAGGCCGGCGCTGTAGGTGTTGGGCCCATGGATGACCCCGACACCAAGCCCCGGGATGTTCATTTCCTTGATCAGCTCAGCAGTTTCGGCGAGGACCGCATCAAAGGTCGCCTGGCCCTCTTCCTGTGTCATGGCCTGCTGTGCGAGTGCCGGTGTGACGCACAGTAGCGACGAAACAAGCAGAGCAGGTAGTGGTTTCATTAGGTTCTTCACCGGGTTTTTCCTTTGCATTGGATGTTTCACTGGATTTCTTCTGACGGGATAACGAAGGCTCTTCCCAGAGAATTCTGTCTTCGCCGGGCAGGATCGCGCTGGCAGAGTCTGCACGGCGAAGTTTCCCCGTTTACTGCTTCGCCATTTGCCCGACGTGGAAGTAGTCGAACAGAGACCGGGCGACCTCGGCAATTGCCCGATCCCTGTCCGCCTCGGATGTCTCGCTGCTCTTGGTGAATACGGCGATTGCAAACCGACGACCGTCGGGGAGCGTGATATAGCCGACGTCGTTGGCCACGCCCCCGATGGTTCCGGTCTTGTTCGCCACGGGCGTTCCACGGGGCAGCAGGCCCTTGAGCCGGCCAGCGCCGGTGCGCGTGCGCGACATGACGTCAATCAGGAAGTCGCGGCTATCTGCGCTTGTCGCCGCGCCGCTGTCGATGGCAAGCAGGAGTTGCAGCATCGCAAGCGGCGTTGCTTGGTCGCGCGGATCCGCCTCGAAGTCCAGATTGCGGTCACCCATGATCGTCATGAGCTCCGGTCGGGTCACAAAGGCCTCAGTGGCGACTTTCATCGTGGCCGGTCCCGGCAGGCCATAGAAATCCCCGATGATCTCGCCAGTCGTCCGATCGACCCTGATGCCGGTGATCCCGAGCTTGCGCAGATATTCGGTCACTGCCGCGGGTCCGCCGGCCAGTCCCATCGAGATGTCGGTCGCCGTGTTGTCGCTCTCCGTGATCATGATCTCGATCAGGTTCGCCACCGAAAGCTGGAGCCCGGGGTGCACGAATGTGTCGCTCAGCGCCGCATCCCCGATCATCATCATGTCGGGTGTGACGTCGACCATCTGCTCGAGGCTGAGTTCCCCCCTGTCCACGCGATCCAGTACGGCAGCCGCGATCGCAACCTTGTAGGTGCTGGCCATGACAAAGGCCTCATCGCCATTGAAAGCGATGACGTCGTCGCCGCCGATTTCCTGTGCCGCGAAGCCGATGCGCCCGGCAAGTTTCGCCGCGACCCGCTCGATCGCGGCTCCAACGGACTGTCCGTCCGCTGTCTGGGCGTATGCCGGGCCGAAGGTCGCCGCCGAGACTGTCATCAGCCCGGCAATAAGTATTGCTACCAAAAGGGGTTTTTTGGGTTTTCCGGTGTTTTTCCTCGACATTTTCAGGCTCCAATGCTTTCCGAGATCGCCAGGGCCGCGTGGCCATCGCCCGAGTCTCATGGTTTACGGCTTGTTGATTAACATGACCGAGCCGCAACCTATTTGCAGCTCATGCCACCTTTGTCATAAACTTGTGCCACAAGGTTAACCTCAGGACGTTGAGGGAGCAGCAAGAATGAGCAAGAAATCTAGCCCGAGATTCACGCGCGGGATGTTGATTTTGCCCCCGTTCGCAAAGGCCTTCACCTTGCGGGGCGGCGATATTGAAGCGCTCCTGGTCCGAAACGGCATTCCCGTCGGCACGCTGACCGACCCTGCGATGCTGGTTGACGCGTCTGCCTGTTATTCCGCGATAGAGGATATGGCGGACACTCTCGGCGATCCGTATTTTGGCGCAAAGGTGGCAATCGAAACAGCGAGGAAAGGAACGCCCGCGTTCCGGGACTCAGCGACCCATGCTCTCAATTTGGGAGACTTTCTGTCCCGACTGGTGGTGGAAGTCTCAAAGCAGGTAGATAACGTGCGGTACTCCGTTTCCATCACACCCGGCATTGTAAACTTCGACATTCACCGCACAGTGAAGGTTACCAAGCCGTCAAAACAGTTGGATGCAGTCGGCGTCGCACTTTATGTGACTTTGATAAAGAAAGGGATCGGAGAAGCCTTCGACCCAAAAGATATTCTTATCACTGTACCGACTACCCAGGGGCTTCTGCCGGGTTTTCTTCCGAAACAGGCGCTCGTGACATCCCAGATCGACGGAATGCGGATTTCATTTCCGCCGCACTGGCTTTGGGCACCATTCTCGCTGGACTGGGACTTGGTGACGACGTCACGAGGGGAGTTTACCACAGATGGCGCCAGCGAAGCGACCCTTTCCTATCTTCGCGGCATTCTGAGGGACAACATCGCCTATCAGGATCTGACACTAAACGATTTTGCCTCGATCTGCCGCCAGCATCCACGACGGATCCAGCGCATATTGTGGGCACAGGGCACCTCTTACAGTCAGATGAAGGACGACGTGCGCCAGAGCATTACCAAAGACCTCTTGTCGAACACGACACTGCCGATCACGGAAATCACCTTGCAAGTTGGCCTCTCAGGCCCCGCCGCCCTGGATCGGGCATTCAGGCGGTGGACCGGTATGACGCCGACACAATTCAGGGCAGAATCGAAGCCCGAACAGGTTTAATCTGCCCCCGCAAAAATCCCTCACGGTGATGTATGTTAAGTGCACCTGAAGGAGCAGACGAATGCGGAAGAGCCGTTTCTGGCGTTATGACTACAACACGGTCAGACCGCAATCATCGCTGGGCAACCAGACACCGCTGTAAGTGTGCCGGACGCTTGAGCAATCTGAAGTCTTTGCGCCCGGCGCTTGCGCAAGACGGGCAACCCGTATACCCAGACCCAACTTGCAGACCTTCATTATCACTGAGGGACCAGTGGGCGGGAGGTCGCGTCGCGTGTTTACGCTCAACCTATAAACTGGGGAGAAATCTTCCGTTGTTTTTTGGCGTAGATGAGGTGAAGTTCAAGGCCTTTCTTCTATTGATCGTCACAAGTTTTGCGATTGTCGGCTGCGGTCAGGCGGAACGTGGTATGATCGGCCTGGCAGCCGAGCCTCAGGATGGTGATGCGGTCAAAGGTCTCAGAAAACACGAGATCTTCATCCTGACGTCACGTGCTCCGGAAAGTGATCCAACCATTTTGTTTTCGGGAAAACGATCGTCCGAAATTGGGTTGGCGAAACTGACGGTCAGTGTGCCCCCGAACCACACACCCGGCAAGATAGAGATACCCCGCGCCGGCATCCCACGTCCAGCGGAACATTTCACCGCAACTGATCCAGCAATCTTTGCGTCCGAAAGCGATTTCGTCTCCGCCTTGCAGGCGGAATTGAACCGGCGCTCTGTCCATAACCGAAACGTTTTGGTCTTTGTGCATGGCTACAACACAACCTTGTCAGAAGCAGTTCTTCGGATGGGTCAATTCGTCGAGGATTCCGGCTTTGAGGGCGTTCCAGTTTTGTTCAGCTGGGCCTCCGGTGGCCATTTGTTGGACTACGTTTATGACATGAACAGCGTCCTGATCGCGCGGGACGACCTGTTGCTCGGTGCTAATCTCATTTCGAAAACCAACGCAAAGGCCGTTGATGTCCTATCGCATTCCATGGGCAATCTGCTCACGGTCGAAGCAATGCGACAGGCAAAGCTTAACGGCACCTTGAATCGGACAGGTCGGCTTCGTCATGTCATTTTGGCGGCACCCGACATTGACGCCGATCTGTTCCGGCAGCAGCTGGCACCGTTTGCCGACAATGAACGGCAGTTTTACATTCTTATCTCTCGCGACGACCGGGCTTTGAGTTTTTCCCGGCTTCTTGCGCGAGGCGTGCCGCGGGTCGGCAATGATGACGTTGAAGATCTGGCAGAACTTGGCGTGATAGTCTTAGATCTGTCTGAGGTCCACGCGGAGGGTTCAAGCCACTCAAGGTTCGCAAGCTCGCCCGAGATAGTGCAGTTGATTGGCAAGAGACTGAGCATCGATGGCGTGGGATCTAGGAACGATTCGGAGTCGCTGCTGTCATCGGTGCTGAGGCTGCCAATTACAGTCACCGCAGCGACGTTGGCTCAGTGACCAAAGCAAGTTCTGTGCCTGAATAATGAAACCTTGGGGCACTCTGCGTCGATTCTTAAGCACAAGGATTGCGATATAGCATCTTCCAACGTAAGAACCTGAATTCGTGCTTGTTTAGTCATTGGACATCACCAGGGAGCACGCGACCAAGACAAAAGAGCGATTTCACTCTCCGTCTTTTGCCAACATGACGTCGCTTATTTCGAAAACGCGCGTGTTGCCACAGATCACGATGACGGACCGCAGGCGCGAGGCTGGTGCATCTGCTGTCATTGAAACCGTCTGGGTATCCAGCACCTGTGCAACCATTCCGTCCGGCGGTGTCGCGGAAATCACCGCGAAGACCGTTGGCACTGCAGAACGATCTGCCTTTCCGATTTTCAAGTCGACAGTATATCCTGGTGTGGGCAGCGTGAGATCGCCGCTCACGAAAAGGAGGGGCGATGCCCCATCATGCGGAGCCGGGGTGAGCTTTACGACCCAGTTGCTGCTTTCGATCACAGGGCAATCATCGGTTGGCGTCGAGGAAGACATTTCGCGCTCGCTCTGGGCTTGATCCGACTGGATTTGCGCGTTGCACGCGGTCGTGGCAAGCATCGGTAAAACCGCCAGACAGAGGACCAAAGCTTTCGATTGTGTCATGACTGGATCCTCCTGAAGTTAAACCCGTTTCACCGCCGCTTTTGCGTCGCCCGACATCAAGAGCTGCTGATTCGCAGCAACTTATGACGTCGTTGTAGTACAGTTATGTTCACACCACGCCCCCCGAATGCCTTTGGAACGGCAAAGAATGTATAGATCCAAGCCACGACTAACAGCGGCTGACAGACTATAGTAGGCAAAATTTTGACGCGCTGCAGCCGGGAAACAAGATCCAATTCCTACGCTGGCGAAATCCGCCAGGTGCGTTTGGCATCGTGGTCGGGTACCGTTCGGCTCGCCTGTCGAGTTCTCGGTCAGCATCGGTCAACCCTGCGGAAGGTGCGGCAAGGCCGCGCCAATGATGGCACGCTAACCGCGGACATCATCGCACTTGCCTCTGAATACAGACGTTACGGATATCCGCATTGAAAGGAAGCTCCGCTCAACGGATGTCATCGACGTGCTGTCCGACCTTTTCATCCTGCAGGGCGTGCCCGATCATATCAGTCCCGAAAACGGTCCGGAGTTCATCGCCAAGGCCGTGAGAGAGTTGATGGCTGCCATCGACTCAAAAACCGCCGAAATCGAGCCTGGCAGTCCGTGGGAGAACGGCTACTGCGGGAGCTTCACCGAGAAGATCCGCGACGAACTCCTGAACGGAGAGTTCTTCTTCAGCCGCGCCGAGGCTAACATCGCCATCGAGAGCTGGCGCCGGCACTACACCACCAAACGCCCGCACTCATCGCTGGGCCACCGACCCCGGAGGTCCTGAAGTGGCCGGCTTCGCCATCCGGCCCCGTTTCGCTGACCACCCCGAGCGTAGCGCCAAGACCCGTCCTGCACTAAGATTGAAACCGGACCACCCGGTAGGGGCAGGCCAGCCAACCCAAGCCGCGTTAATGTGGAGTGTCTTCTATGCTGTCTTTCGCCATCACATTCGTAAGACTTCTCAAAGCGATCGTGCACTCTTGGAGTGCTCCGATGTTTCGGGCCAATTTCGCGCTGGCCGTGCTTATCTTGCTTTCTGCAACTCTGTTCTACCACTCTGTGGAAGGATGGTCGTGGATCGACGCATTGTATTTCAGCGTAACGACAATTTCGACTGTGGGTCTTGGTGATTTGTCGCCGCGTACCGATTTAGGCAAGCTCTTCACGATCATCTATATCTTCGTTGGCGTTGGCGTTTTCGTCGCGCTGTTCGCTCAATTCGCGCGCGCCTTGTTGAAGGTGGAGGGCGATAACAAAGAGCCGCCCTCCCAAAAGCAACTGACTAAGTCTGATGATGCGTGAAAATCTAAAACCATTTCCGAAACGAAGAGTATCCCCAGCGCTTGCTTCCTGCAGGATGCTGATGCGACCGGTCGGCATACACCAGGGCGGTGGTGTTCAAATTCACCCACAAAATATTTTAAGGCTAAGTCTTAAAGAAGGCAAATCTGAGATTCCGGCAAATTCATCGCTTGTTGAGGGTCTCTGAGGGGTATTCCCCAAAAAAGTAGCGATATCGTTTGGCAAAACGACCGCTGTGGGTGAAGCCAAGCGACAGGGCAACATCTTTGACCGAAGGTGGTACCCTTTCCGCCGCAAGGAATATACAGCGCGCTTGGGTAATTCTCTTCGCTTGCAAGTACGCAATTGGCGAAACGCCGTAAACTTCATTGAAACACAAGTGCAATGTTGTTGTTCCGACGTTAGCCGCCTTGCAAAGGTCAGCTATGCTTGGTGGATTGGTCGTGCGGTCTTCAAACAGTTCTTCTGCGCGCCTGACAACTCGTACCGGGTCAAGATTAATACTAGATACAGAATTTTGTTCGATTGTCTCTGCCATGACGAGGTTTGCAATCTCAGAAAACAGATCATTTTCAGCGACAGCGTCGAGTGCAAACTTACCGGAGCCCAGAGGCTTTTCCAGTGACGCTGCTATCGTCTCCAGAATCCGCCTGTGAAACCTTGTGCCCACAGCCGCACCAAGGGCTATCTGTTGATCGTCGAGGGCGACATCTTCGATATAGCGACCACTCAAATTGGCACATGCATCCTTGAGTCTAGATTTTCGCACACCCAATGCCAAATTGTGTCTTTTTTCGCCAGTGGTGGAATAGCCGTCAGGACCGCCAGAAACAAAAACATCGAACGGTCTTGCTACTTGACCATTGAAAACATAGCCGCCGAGCCAGTCTACTGGTGCCATCAAGACCATCCAATCCGGGTGAGGCACGATGGTGCTGGTCATTTTCGGCGTGACCTTGCTACGAAAGATGAGCAGATCCCGTCCAGTGACTTGCAGCATCTTGTACTCCAGGCGTCCCGGCCCGAGTAGCGCCGATTCGGCTTGAAGGGTGGGCAAGCCGCGCCAGAATTCTTGATGCGTCAGGTCTGTCTTCGCGGGAAAGCGCGACAAGTGCTTCGGTTGGCCGACATTCATAACACCTCTCCCTCCCCGCTTGCGCCTCGCAAGACCTAACGCAGTCAACTCCTAAGTGAACTCGTAGCCGCCGGCAGCGTAGGATTTGACCCTCGATTCTGGGCCCACCTTACCACCAGAGTAGGATCTGACCCTCATTTCCAGGCTCGAATCGACTCCACAGAGGTACGGTCGAGAATGCAAAACTGAAACCCGAAGCACTTGACCGCGACGCGTGCCGTCGCCCTGCTCGAGATTGAGTAAAGCTTATGAAGCGCAGAACATTCTGGCGAACTCAACTACGTGCGATTCATCCACCGGATCTTCATTCGGTCCGACAGGGCGGTTGACGAATTCGACCTCTCCGAGTGAGTGTTCGACAAACCGGCTAAGTAAGAGCCACGAATTCGGTGGAGGGTCGATCCCGCACAGCGCAGATCGAACTCTCCACCGAACGCGCTGCATCGACAACAGGAGAAGTCCGATGAGGAAACTAAATCTAAAGACCTTGGCCGCGACGCTTGCCGTCGCCATGAGCGTCGCCCTGCCGGCGGCGGCTCAGGAGGCCGATGGGCCGATCCTGTTCACTAATGTGAACGTCTTTGACGGCGTCAATGAAGCCCTGATCATGAACGCCAATGTCGTGGTCAC
Organism: Ruegeria sp. YKSF57; assembly: GCF_059612585.1. Classification (NCBI taxonomy): domain Bacteria; kingdom Pseudomonadati; phylum Pseudomonadota; class Alphaproteobacteria; order Rhodobacterales; family Roseobacteraceae; genus Ruegeria; species Ruegeria sp. YKSF57. The sequence continues at coordinate 24,240 of NZ_JBXWQW010000008.1, forward strand.
GGATAACCTGATTACCGCAGTGTCGACCGAACCGTTGGCGATCGCGGGTGGCACGGTCATCGACGGAGGCGGCCGCACGCTGATGCCAGGGCTGATCGACGCCCATTGGCACTCGTTGTTTGCGACGCTTTCTGTGGCTGAGTTGATGACAAATGATCTGGCCTACATGAGTTTTAAAGGGGCTATAGCGAACGAGGGCGCCTTAATGAGAGGGTTTACCACTGTTCGCGATATTGGTGGAAATGTCTTTTCAATCAAGAAGGCGACTGATGAAGGGCTTATAAACGGACCACGCATCTACCCTTCCGGGGCGGTGATTTCCCAGACTTCGGGTCATGGGGACTATCGTGCACCTTTGGCTGTGCCCGAGAACCCTGGGCAACCTCTGGATTATCTTCAGCAAGCAGGTATAGGGATAATAGCGGACGGGGTGCCCGAGGTAATTAAGCGGTCGCGAGAAATCTTGCGCCAGGGCGCGTCCCAGCTCAAAGTGATGGCCGGCGGCGGGGTGTCATCAGACTTCGACCCATTAGATGTAACCCAATACACGTTTGCTGAAATGAGCGCCCTCGTGGAGGTCGCCAACACCTGGAATACCTACATCGCGGTACATGCCTTTACGGACACGGCCGTCAAACAGGCCTTGGAAGCAGGTGTGAAGAGCATTGAACATGGACACCTGTTGGGTGAAGACGTAATCAAACTCTTGGCTGAAAAAGGTGCATGGCTCAGCATGCAACCCATTCTCGATGATGAGGATGCCATTCCCTTTCCTGAGGGCTCGCTCAATAGGGAAAAATTTGTAACTGTGACTGCGGGCACAGACATCGTTTACGGATATGCCAAGAAACACGGCGCAAAAATCGCCTGGGGTACAGACGTGCTTTTCGATGCGGGACTTGCGGAAAAACAAGGCAAGTTATTGGCCAAGATGAAGCGCTGGTTCACGCCCTTTGAAGTGCTGAAAATGGCAACACACGACAATGCTCAGTTATTAAAGCTGTCCGGTCCACGCGACCCCTATCCGGGGGAGCTAGGGGTAGTGAAGGCGGGCGCATTGGCTGACTTGATTCTAGTAGAAGGAAATCCGCTCGAAAATATCGACCTGGTTGCCGATCCGCGGAAGAACTTCGTCCTTATTATGAAGGACGGCGTGATCTACAAGAATACCATCGATTGACCGTTTTCTGCAGGCGTTTAGCCAAAATGCCTGCAGCATTTTTTGAGGATTCTGGGAGAACAGGACGAAACATGAAACGTAGAACATTCAATACTCTGGCGGCCTCTGCCGCTATTGCCGCAGTATCGTCACCTTCGCTTGGGTCAACGAAAAAAAGCGGAAAATTACGTGTCTGTTGTGTCGGTTTTTTCCATGAAACCAACACTTATCTCACCGAAGGCATGGGTGAAACTACGCTGGACAATATGCGTATCTTTCGGGGTGATGAAATCAAGGCACTCAGAGGAACAGCCTTGGGCGGTGCAGTAGATGTGTGCGAGGAAAACGGCTGGGAGTTGCTCCCAGGTCTCATATACGGACCGGATTCGAGCTTTGGTTTGGTGAATGCACAATTCTGGAGCGATGCGAAAAAAGAAATGCTCGACACGCTCAAAGCACAGATGCCATTGGACATCGTTTATCTCGCTCTACACGGTGCAGGCGTTGTGGATAAAACACCCGATCTTGAAGGAGATCTGGCGGAGTCTGTCCGGGAACTTGTGGGAAAGGACACGATGATTGTCTGGTCTGGCGACTTGCATGGCAAGATCACGGACAAAATGAAGGACAATATGAATTTCTTCAGTGCCTGCAAAAAATATCCTCATCTGGATATGAATGAAGCTGCACGTGATGCGATGTATCGTGCGGCTGCGATCCTGGCAGGGGAGTCGGATCCCACCCCGGCCTATCGCAAAGTGCCGCTGATGATTCCGCTCAGTAACACCGAAGAGGAAGGCATTTTTGGAAATCAGCTCAAGGAAAAGTGTATTGAGATCGAAAACCGTCCCGGTGTTCTCAATTGCTCTGTAATGCATGGTTTCCCGTACCAGGACACCGATTTTATCGGCGTGTACCCGATGGTCACCACCGAAAACAACGCCGAGTTGGCACAAGATCTGGTGGACGAATTGTCCCAGTGGATTTGGGATCACAAGGATAAGGCCTTTTATCCACTGAATGACTTGGACTCAACGATGAGCACTGTACTAGCCATGCTCGACAGAGACGGCCGCTATGAGCGTCAGCAGCCGACGAAGGGTGATATCATCGAACATACCCCGATTGTGATTGGGGACGCTGCGGATAATCCAGGTGGTGGGGCGGGCGGCTCGGGGACGCACCTGCTGCGCGCCCTTTTGGAAACAGAAGGCTTGGGTAAAGTCGCCTTCATTTCCATACACGATCCGGAAACCGCACAGGCCGCAGTCGCTGCCGGTGTCGGAGCGACAATCGATGTGAACCTCGGGGGCAAGTTTGAGCCAATAGCGGGCGAACCGATTAAAACCAAAGCCTATGTCAAGTCAATTTCGGATGGCTACGAGTTCGTTCGTGGGGGGACCGCTTATGGTATCCCTTACAACTTTGGTCCCTCAGTCAGGCTGGTCATCTCGGATACAGTGGATGTCATCGTCATATCCGGTCTGGTCCAGACCTATGACGATTCACAAGCGAGGCCGCATGGTATCGCTATCCAAGAATATGACGTTATAGGTGTCAAAAGCGGAAACCACTTCCGAGCGTTCTATGAAAACTTCACCGACAAGGTGCTGATCGTTGATGTTCCCGGAGCCACCAGTCGCGATATCACTCTTTTCGAGCACACGCAGTTGACGGAACCCATCTACCCTCTCGACAAGAACACAACGTTTACTGTTGCGAATTAGGAAAAATCTGCAAGAGCACGCTTAAAAAGGCGTGCACTACTCTTGCGAGGGATTCTCATCGATGTCTTCGGTGAGAACTCCTCCGGGTGCCTTCACACTTCAATCCACAGAGTGGAAAAAGCCAATAGGTCATCTTGGCGAAGAACTCGTGGGGCGCCTCGGGTCGCGCGGGTTCATGACACCGCCCGTCACACATGTTCCGCACCGAACGGGACACCATACACGGTTGAGTCGCTCTGGCCTCGGACGAATGCAGGACCCGTTGTTGAACCAGAGCCTCGATTTCCTCGGTTGCCTTCTGCCCTTTCTCTGGCCGCCTGGCAGGATCAGACAGGAGCCGAAGCGGCTGTTGCGCTGTCTCAGATCTCGTGCTTGATCTTGCTGCCAGTCCCCGGTGCCAGAATGGGTTGGGTTCTGGACCACAGCGAATTCCCAGCGATCTTCGGGGCCCCTTTCGGGGGCGGGATCGACTTGCTGCTGTCGATTGTCAAATACGTCATACACTGACCTGCTGCGCGGCTATTCATTCGTCGCAGGTCGAAGGCGCCAAAGGTTTTCACCCTGCGCGACGAGGCCTTGCCGCGCGTCGGCGCGTTCTCCCGCATGCAATAGGCGGCGCAGATCCTCGCCGACGGCTCGGCTGTAGATGTGATCGAGATGACCTGTTGGACCCTCGCTGGGAAGGTCGCTGAGGTCGATCACCTCGACGCCTGCAAGTCGGGAAACATCGTTTCCCGTCTCCCCAAGCCGCGGGTAGCCATGCAATTGCGCGGATAGCGCCAGCGGTCTGTCCCCGCTCGTCGCGTAGACTGTCATGCTCTCCGCGATGGGACGCACCCGGGGTAAAATTCGCTCGAAGATCCCGAAATCCATATCCGGCGCCAGCAGCACAACATTTCCGAGCCGGATGTCGGGATGCCGATTGGCAACTTCGGCCAGCGCCAGAACGACACCCCGAGCACCAAGGCTGTGCCCGATGACATCCACGTTCCCGGCGCCGAAGCGCCGCTCCAACTCTATGATCGTGTCCGCAATGTCCGGCAGGCTCCAGTAAAGATCGGCTTCGTCATGGGTGTAGTAGGCCGGAGCACCGTCCGAAGGCCAGCTGAACCACAGGAACCGCCCCACAAGGTCGGCGTTCTGCTGCAGCAATGCAGCGCGGCGGCAGCCTTTCTCGAAGCTGATATAGTATCCGTGGACATAGAGCGCCGGACCACGTGCGCCGGCCGTCCCTTCTAGCCGATCCAGGATGGCGCTCGGGTCCGCTTCCTCCACCGTCTGAACGCGGAGGAGCTCCTCGCGCAAGAAATTCGGAGCCATTTCGGCAAGGGGCGCCAGAACGCCAAGGCCGAGCTCTTCGACGCGGCATGCACCCGCTTTCAGATCGCTGCGCTCTCCTCCGTAAAAGCCAGCGGGATCATCCGATCCTGTCCTGTTGCGTATTGTGAAATAGGGGAATTCCAAGGTCTGGATCTCCGACTGGGCCGCCGACGGCACGGGGAAGGCGCATGACAAAGCGCCGAGGCAGAGCAAGACGGCCATCAGGCGGGCGAAGGATGGTGCGCACATTTTCATCCCCGATATGTATCTCAGCCGCGCTTGCCGAAAAAGGACCTTGGCGTTTGCACCATGCACTTTCACCATGAAGGTACAGGCTCTCGCACAGGCGGTGCACCACACTGGCATTCTCGAATGCAGCAGTGGGAAAATAAATGATTGCGTCGCTTCGCAAGTCTTTTGCGCATCGGGCGGCCTCGTGACAAGGTCTTAACCGAGACGTCGAACCCAAAGTCAAAGAGGCAAAATGAACAACGGGCAAATAGCCAAGATCATCGGCAAGGTCTCGGTACCGTGCTTGCTTCTCGGGCTGCTCTTCTTCGCGGCCTCGCTGACCCCGTCGCTCATCCCGCGCGGACCGGCTGTGCAAGGTATTCTCGGCGGACTTGTCATGGCGATCGGCTATCTGATCGGCCAGATCGTTGCGCTGCTCTGGCGGGCGGCCGATCTTCCGCAGTTGTCCGGGCGGCCGGCAAAGGTCCTGACAACGGTGATCGTGCTACCGCTCGTGGCGTTCTTTCTCTGGGTCCTTGGGTCCAGCCTGCGGTGGCAGAACGACATCCGCGGGAAGATGGGCATGGAAGAAGCGGATGCGCTTCAACTCGCCACGATCCTGCTGATCGCCTTTGCGACCTTTGTCGTCGCTTTCGCGCTTGGACGCGTTGTCGCCGCGCTGTTCCGCCTGATCCGGTCAAGGTTCTATCACGTCATGCCACCGCGGCGCGCCAATGTGCTCGGATTCATCGCGGTCGCGCTCATCCTGTTCGTAGTCACGCGTGATGGCATCGTCGACGGGGTCGTGACGGGCCTCGACGAAAGCTACGAAACCGCGCAGGAGCTCTTCGAGAATGCCCCGCCGCCGCCCGGCGACCCACGCATGACCGGCAGCGCAGAGTCCCTGATCGATTGGGCATCCATGGGCAAGCCCGGGCGGGACTTCACCACCTCCGGCCCAACATCCGAGGATATCTCGGCCTTCACCGGTCGGCCCGCGCTTAATCCGATACGCGTCTATGTCGGGCGCGCCAATGGCGAGACGCCCGAGGCGCGGGCCGAACTGGCGCTTGCCGAACTGATCCGGCAAGGCGCGTTCGAGCGCGACGTTCTGGTCGTGGCAAGCCCCACCGGCACCGGCTGGATGGACCCGGGATCCCACGATCCGGTCGAATACATGCATGGCGGGAACATCGCCACGGTCGCCGCGCAGTATTCCTACCTGCAATCACCGCTGGCGCTAATCCTAGAGACACGCACGGGACTGGAACAGGCGACCGCGCTTCAGGACGTGGTGCATGGGTACTGGAAGACGTTGCCCGTCGATGCGCGGCCCCGTCTATACGTTCACGGGCTGAGCCTTGGCGCATGGTCGTCGATGCATGCCACGAACATGTTCCGACTGCTCGACGATCCCATCGACGGCGCGTTCTGGGTCGGGCCGCCCTTTCCCTCTGCCTTCTGGAACCATGTGCAGAACCAGCGCAATCCGGGCACAGCCTGGGTCATGCCCGAGATCGGGGACGGGTCGCTGGTCCGCTATGCATCCCACACGGCGGATGCGTCAGAGGCCGCGGCGGACTGGGGAAACATGCGCATCGTCTTCCTGCAATATTCCAGCGACCCGGTCGTCTTCTATGACCCGCGGTCGCTCTGGCGGGCGCCGCCGTGGATGCGGGATCCGCCGGCCGAGGACATGACGGAGCACTTCATCTTCATGCCCGTCGTGACGCAGTTCCAGCTGGCGCTCGACATGGCCCTGTCCTTCGGCGCGCCGCCCGGCCGCGGCCATGCCTACTTCGCGCAGGATTATATAGGGCCTTGGGTTCAGGTCACGGCGCCCTCGGATTGGACCCCCGAAGATACGCAGCGGCTCAAGGCGCATTGCAACGTCGGCTACCAGCTCGGTTGCGCCACCGGTCAGCGGTGATCGGGAGCGTCATGGCGCAGGTGGCCGGCTCCCGCGACGCTTCGCGACGGCCACCCTGTCACTCGGGGGTCTCGACGAAATGCAAGACGCCGCGCCCGTCGAAATCCTCCATCACAAGGCCCGCACCAAAGCGCACATAATCCGAAACCTGCGCGAGCGCGGCGAGGAAACGCCGCTCCTGCGCCTCGATCTCATCGGGGCAGGCCACAATGGTCCCAGCCATGTTCTCGGGAAAGGCAAGCCCGAGGCCGGATGGCTGCAACTGTCCCCGGAACCGATTGCACCCTTCAAAGGCTGAGACATTCATCGCGTCGTCGATCACGAGCGTAGCCGGATCATCATTGGGCCAGGCTTCGCCGAAGACCTCCGTCACGGCCTAAGCCACACCGCTAAGGCGAGATCAATTCACTGGCATGTTGACCATATGATCGTCAGGGAACTCGCATACGACGGTTGATTGCTAAAGAGCGCGACGGGACGCGAAATCACGCGATCGAAACATGAACATATTTCGCACACGACGCTCCGCAAGTTCTTGAAATCCCGTCAAAATCGTCACCATCCATCACTGGACTGGCTCAACAGTCTCTTTTCACAGCGGTAGTTATTCGCATTGGAGGCACGGTGAAGATTGCAGCTTTCAGTAGTTTGGGCTGCAAGCCAACCTGCGGCGGTGCAGAATACCCTCTCGATTTGGAGTCATCCGGATGTTGGCTTTCTATTTCACGGCATTATCCGCTCGCGCCTGAAAAGAAAGTTCACTTTCCACCCTGCCTTACAAACAAGCCATGCCCGCCACCCTATCGAGCTATCAACTTTTCACCATCCTCCTCTCGCAGCATCGCTTCCATGTCGTCCAAGCCATCGACTGCAGAGCGCATCTGCGCCTCATCAGCTACGCTCGCAGCTTCAGAATCCACGACGCTGCTGCCAAAATCCATCTCCATCTGGCGCTGTTCCTCGGCGATGACGGCTTGAACGACAGGCGCGGTCTTCTTTGGAGCGGCGTCGGCTTGGCCTGAAGGTTGACCATCGCCAGCCTGGCTTGCCCTCTCCACATCGGCTTCTGTTCCCCCTCGCCCATCCGACGGCGGCGTCATCGGCATGGCGCGCACACTCAGCGGCAGCGTGCCTTGCGATCCCCCTCCTCCCGGCTTCGGAAACGGCAACTCCCCCGTCTGTGCCGCGTGGATTGCCTTGAACAGCCGATCGTCAAAATATTGGATCCGCTTTGCACAGACCGGCATTTGCGCATCGATCACCATGACAATCTCGTCGAGCGGCAGGCGGCGCGCCTCGTCTTCAGGCAACAAGGAGCTTTCTTCGGTCCGTGTGGACTGGCTGCGGCCCTCGAAGGGGTTCTTGCCGATGGATTGCGACCGCGTGACGACCGTCTTCGTGGTCTTGCCGACCGCCTTGCTCAGCTCCTCAACGGTCTTCTCATCCGCGGGCGTCAGGTAAAGCTTCACGCCAGCGTTGCCCTGCAGGGCACGGCGGGTGTTTTCGCCGTAGATTTCATCGAGAGCGGGGATGGTTTGGGTGACCACGGCCAAATGGCCGCGATAAGTTCGCAGGGTCTCGATGCTCTCGACCACGATGGGCATTTTGCCCAAACGATTGAACTCATCGAGCATGATCATCACCGGCCACGGCTCATCCGGCCCGGGGTCCTTCTCCTGCATGGCGGAGAGAAGGTCCGAGAAGAAGAGACGGATCAACGGCGCGAGGGGTTTCACCATCAGTGGCTGGACCACGAGATAGACCGAGAAGGGCTTCTTGCGGATCGTCCGGAAATCAAAATCCGACACCGCCGTCGCCTCGTCGATGGCCGGGTTTTGCCATTGATCGAGCCCCGAGGTCATCAGGAGCGAAACGTAGGAGGTCAGGGTGTCGTTGTTGGTCGAAGCGAGCCGCGTGAAGATCAGCTTGGCGGCCCTGTTGTCGACCTCGTGGCCGCGGGCGAAATACTCCTTCTGCTTGTTCCCGCCAGACGCGGCGATGCGGTAGATTTCGCCCAAGGTCGGGCGCTTGCGCTGGAAGGCCAGCAGGCCCGCCGCCACGAAGAGATCGATCCCGCCTTTCAGGAGGCCCTGCACCCGGTCATTGTCGCTTTGTAGGAAGAGCGTCGCGAGAAGCTGCAATTCCATCTGCTGGCGTGCTGGATCTTTCAGTTCGGAGATGCGCAGGAGCGGGTTGTAGCGATGCGTGCGCTTGCCCTCCCAATCGGTGGGGGCAAAGCGATAGACCTTGTCGCCCTGGGCTGCGCGGTGCCGGGCCGTGGCCTCGAAACACTCGCCCTTCACATCGAGGGTGACGGCGGAGCCCTGCCAGGTCAGCAGGTTCGGAATGACAAAACCCGTGGTTTTGCCTCGGCCCGTGGGGGCTACGATCAGCGCATGGGGGAAGACTTTCGAGCAGATGTATTTCGCGCGGGATTTTGGATTACCGAGCTTGCCGAGGATGAACCCGGTCCCCGGCGCCCCGAAGAAGCCATTGGCCTTCATCTCGCGGGAGGTCTGCCAATGGGTCTGACCAAACCGTGTCAGGGCGGAGCCCGAGAGGGCGAGGCTCAGCATCATGCCGGCGGCGGCGAAGCTGCCGATGATCAAGTGAATAAGTTGCGCGTCCTCCGGTCGGCGGTCCAGGATCGCCAGATAGTTCTGCGCGATATAGGCGAAGTCGATCTCCGCCCCGAAACCAAGGTCCTGATAGGTCAGTACCGCCGAGGCGATGGTGTATCCCATGGCGGCAGTCACCAGCGTAACGAGAAGCACACCGGTGGCGATCCGCGCTTTTCCCATGACGGCGCTCAATGGACCTGACCCCGCTCGGTCTCGCCATCCACGTCTGTCGCGCGGTGTTTTTCGTATTCGGCGTCGGCGAGTTCATCGACCACCTGGCGCAAGGCTTCCGTGTTGGCCGTCGCGGCATCGGATTGCAGGTAGACCTTGGCGACATAGAGCCGGTCAAGACGGTCCTCGAGAACCTTGTCCAGCGCATCGGCATCGCCGGATGTGAGCCGGTCGAGTTGACGGTCATCCAGCACCCGCGCGACCTCGTTCCGGAATGCATCCCGCTCCGCCTCGGTCTCGAAGGGCGCGGACAGCTCTCCGGCCCGTTCATGATCCAGGACACGCGCGATCTCGTCAGCGAGGCGGTCGGTATGGTCAGTCCGCAGCGCAGTTTCATCGCGGGTCGCGAGGAGGTCGTCGCGCGTGGCAACTCCAAGCCCGTCGCGTAACTCGTTGTCGCGGCGAACCTGATTGATGGCCTCCGTGTCCCGTATCTCGACGACAGCGGCATAGGTCGCGCCGAGCCCGCGGGCGAGGTGGGAGGGCATATCCGGATAGCGCGCGCGCAAGTCATCCGCGACAGCATCCGCAACTTGGGTGCGGACATCGCGACCCTCCATGATCCGGTCGACCTCGCGGGTGATCTCGCTGGCGCGGGCTGCATCAGTGATGGACTCCCTGTAGGGCTCAGACCGGTCGATCACATCGCCGGGGCGTGCGAGCAGCTCCGGGTGTGCCTCGAGATACGCGCGCTGCTCCGTCTCGATCCGGCGCTCCGCCCGCGAGACGACCTGCCAATCCCGGTCCTCGATCTGCTGCGCTGTCAGGCCGTCTGCTCGCATCTCCTGACGGATTGTCCCTTCCATCGCCCGGACAGCGTCCCCGTGATAGTGGAACCGCTCGCTGACCGCTTTCTCCTCCACGACCCCATCCCGGCGCAGCACGTTCTCCCGTTCCAGAAGCGTGCCAAGCTCGACATGCACGTCATTCAGGATGTCACGCGCCTGTTCCAGGTCGGCGCGGCGTTCGAGGTTCAGGTCCCGCGCCTCGGCCACCTTGGAGAGATCATCGGCAATCCATTGATGCTCAAGCGCTGCATTGGAAGCCCCGGTCTCGATCCGGGCCACCACTTCCGAAGTGCTGATCCCGGTGCCGCGCAGGGCGGTGTCTATGCGCGACCGCAAGTCCGGCTCGGCCAGACGGTCCAGCCGGCTGGCGTCGATATTGGCCTCAGAATAGATCCCGCCTTCCGAGGGCGCCTCTGACAACGTGCTCGAACGCAATCCGAGCGGCTGCATGTGCTGGACCTGCGTCTGGATCTCGATGAGGCGCTTTTCCAGCACGGGACGCTCCGCATCGGACTTCTCGGCGATCATGCCCTGTACCCGCGCGAGCTTCTCCGCATAGAGGCTTCTCAGATCCTCGAAGCTTTGATCCTCGGCCATATACACATCTCCTGTTCGGTCCACCTGTCCGCCGCGCGCCAGCACCTCGCCCGCGCGGAAGAGTGCCGCCGCAATATCCTCGCGGGCCTCCCGGGAAGCTTCTGCAGCAAGCGAGTGGTAGACGGTTCTGGTATTGGCGATCTCCGCGAGCGTACGCGTCAGGTCGGCCCCCACGCGTTCGCGCTCGCGGGGCGCGCGGCCCTCTTCTTTCGCCGCATAGACCTCGCGGGTAGTGGCGGGGTAATGCACGACACCGCGATCCACCCGGCGCGTGGCTTCCAGGCGCACGCCGTACTTCTCCGCCTCCTCGACCATGGCGAGGCGGAAGTCGTCATAGTTGAAGCGGTGGTTGCGCCCCAGAAAGAAGAACTCGCCTTCCTGCGAGCGGCGGTTCAGCACCAGATGCGCATGGGGGTGATCGCGGTCTTCATGCACCGCGATAATGTAGTCGAAATGCCCCGCGTCGGTCTGGAAGAACCGCTCGGCCACATCCGTCGCGATGTCGCGCACATCCTCCCCGCGCGTGCCGATGGGGAACGACATGAGCATATGGGTCGTCTGTCCAAGCTTGGGCTTGAAGCCCGCATCCCACCGCTTGGCAAAACGCTCGGTGAGGTCCTTGATGTCCTTCGCTTCGAGCTTCACCTTGCCATCGAAGAACCCGCTGCTGTCCACGATATGGGTGGACTTGGTGGTGAGGTACTCGAGCTGGTTTGTGAGCTGTGATTTGGTATGCGTACCGCCGCCCCGGATCGCCTTGAAGACGGCTGGCCGATACCCTGCCGCCGCGCGCACAAGCTGGCTCTGCTTGGCGACATGCAGCCCCTGCATCGAGCCCCGGATCCGGCTCCAGCCGTCCCGGAAAACCTCGCCCGTGACGGCATCGACAGCATCATTCAGCCGCATGCGCAAACTCCCTCAGCGCGGCCGTGGCCTCGAGCTGCATCGCGTCGCGACGGCGGCGCAGGAGCAGATCGATCTCGTCAGCGGAGTCGAGGATGAACCGCGCCAGTCCGCGCATCTGCGCGAGGCGCAATTCGGAGAACTCCGCACGCGTGCCACCATTAGCCCCCTGCCCCATCTGGTTGGCCCGCGTCATCTGCTTGGCGATCTGCGCAACCCCGTTGCCTACCTCATGCAGAGAACCCCTGTAGCGTGCCATCTCTGCCGCCATCTGCGCGTCGGGCACAAACACCCCGCCTGCCGCCTGGATCAGCCGCCGCAGCCCCTCGGCCCGGCTCTCGATCCCCGCCTTCGCCAACACCTCGTCGAGCGCCATAAGCTCCGCAGCTGTGACCTTCACACTGACCGCCGAGACCGGGATGGCGGCATCGGCCTGGCGCTCGGCATCGGCTTTGAGCGTGTACTGGATCGCTCGCGACGACACGCCAAACCGTTCAGCAAGCTCAGACGTCGACACACCTTCTGCAGCCTCGCGAACGATCTCCATACGGTCCGCACCTGTGAGACGTTTTGAGCGCGACATGCGAAGAAAGACCTCCTATTTCCTGCCACCTTCCACCAAGGCTGACCCCACCTTACGATAATATACCCTACTGTCAATTATATACTTAAGTCGCATTCAGACTTAGTCAGCCTTGGTGTCCGCTTCGCGCCGCGGCCCGCAGGGACGCGGCTCTGCCACCCTCACCATCGGGCGACCACCTGTCCAATGGGTCCCCTTCCCCAGCACCGCCCGAGGGTCTGGCCGAACACGCACGTGTTCGGACGGAACCGCGGGCGGGCGCAAACCCCACCGACAGGGCGGACAGGCAGGGTCAAGGAGGGCCAGATTTGGCTCCGCCAAATCTCTGCCGCAAAAACCGGGAGGCCCTGGCCTGCCTGTTTTTGTGGATGGCCCCCTTGAGGCTGACTGGCCGGTCTGTCGCGGCCGGATCATTCCGAGCGGCGATCGTCCGTTGCGCGCGCAGCGACCGGCACCAAGAGGAGGTCACTTCGGGCGAACTGACCGCCGGACACGGCATCCCTGGAACAGGGATCGGGCCGCCCCAAGATCGTCCTGGGGCGGCCCATCCTCGCCAGAGGATTTAGTCCTGGGGATCTTTCGCGCTCGGTGGGAACATCACCAGCTCCGAGACCGCGACCGGGAAGTCGAGCTTGAGGCTGAAGAACTCCGAGCCGTCCCCGTTGCGGGTGTTGCGGAACATGGCGCCCACGCGTTGGAATCGGGTGCGCTCCTGGCCATCGGTATCGGTGAACTTGACGGGAACGGTGGCGACGTAGTGGTTGGTCATTTGGGTTACTCCTTATTGCGATGAGGATCACCCAGCACGGGGGCAAGAGGACCGGTCGCAAGCGCAAATGCGGAGGGTCCGCGGCCCCGCCGTGGAAGCCGTATTTGTGCTTGCCGAAGCGTGAGCTGAGGGCACGAACGGGCCGACCCCGTGCGATCCACATGCATAGCAAAAAGGAGGGACCCGATTGACCTGTGCCATCACGCAGTCGCCACCATCCGCGTCCACGTCCTGCCGAACCTGGCCGGGGTGCTGATGACGCCCGCCCGCGTGGATGCGATGTTCCGCGACACCACCCGAGGGTCGAGCAGGGCTTCAGCCTCAAGTGCGACGTCTCGACCCCTCGCGTCTTGCGCTGCTGACGATGTGCTAGGTGCGCACCATCCCCAGCCCGTACCGATGCGGATGGGCCGAACTCTGACGGGCTGGGTAGAGGGATGACGGTGCTGGACGCCGTGAGATGCAGATCAAGTGTGACCGATCGCACGCGCCATGAGATATGACGAAAGGACCGCCCGAAGGCGACCCGGTTATGGCCATCACGCGCCCAAGCTGTCGAGCATCCCCCTGGTATCAGGCATTCGCTTCAGCGAGTTGCCGATGTGTTCCCGCCAGCGCGGCCCAACCTCCATTGCGGTGGCATAGGCCCGAGCCAGATCATCGGGCCGGTCCTCGGCCATCGCTTCGATAAGGAAAGCCGCCTGCTCGCGGTCCTTCGCGGATTTCAGGCTCCCTGCCCCATCGCGGCGCCGGTCGGCAATGATCAGTTTGTGGACTGCATAACGCTCCGGGCGGGGCACCTGCACCAGAACGCCGGATCTATAGATCGCCGCCGCGTGGATCGGCTCAGCGATCAGGAAGTTGAGATAGTTCAATCCTTGGGCGTTCACGCCCAATGCTGGCAGATCACGGATGGTCTCATCTCCGAACGCCGGTGTGAGAAACTCGACCAACTGGCCGCTGCCACCCTGGGCCCATCGCCATGTCCGACCTTGGTCAAGAGCTGGCAGAGGATCGAATTTGAGCGCTGAGAACGTCTCGGCAAGACCCGGGTCGACCTGATCCTGCAACGCAACGCTGAGCTTCTCGAACTGCGCGATGTCGATGTCGCCAGTATTGGCCATACCGCCAATTGGCAGACGGATACCAAGCTCGCCTTCATAGAGGCGAAATGCATTGGTTCCGACGATGGTGCCACCCAGACGGAAGGTTCCGGCTGCGGCCATGGCCGACAGGATGGAACCGGTCGCCCGGTCGATGGGCGTCATGCCTTCCGCACGCAAGAGCCGAACAAGCCGCGACCGTTCCGCCTGCCGATCCTTGGCCGTTGCGCGCAGCTCTTCGATCCGGTCGATGCGCGCGCGCGTCTCGTCGCTGTCTTCGCCGATATAGATGAACCGCATCTCCGTCCCGACACGGCGCGCGGCATACCAATAGGCCTTATCCCCACGCTCCTTGAGCGTGGGCTTGCCTTCGACACCGGACAAGGCGTCGTCCTTCAGAAGACGCACCAGGTCGGTATAGGCGCTCATCGCGATGCTGCTGAGTGGGGTCATGCCTATCATTTCCAAGTTTTGCTTGGCACACATATACCTATCAAAACAGGAAATTGCTAGGCAAAGTGATTTGGAGAACGTCCACACCCATAAGAAACGACGAAAGGGCCGCCCGAAGGCGACCCTCTTTCTTCAATCCTGCGACGCCTTCTTCGCCGGGTCCGCAACCCGCATGACCGTCAGGCCTTTCGCTTCCGCCTTCTGCCCGAGGTTCAGCGCGACCCCGTTGCCGCCGAAGAGCACAACCCCCGTCGCCGCGAACTTGTCGTCCAGCATTTCGTCGTTGCATTTGAACGGTGCCGCCCGCCCATGCGCAGACCAGCGAGGATCAAAGCGCGCCTGCGCGACCCCGCGTGCTCGGGCCCACCGGGCCGCGATCATCTCCGCCCCGTGCTTGCCACCCTTGTGGCAGAGGAAGATCTCCTGGTTGCGGTTCTGCCTGATCCGTTCGCGAACCTTGTCGAGCGTGTTGAAGATGACATCGACATCGGTCCAGTCGGTGGCGCCCGAGACGATCAGGGGAACCCCCTCGATTTTCGACTTCGCGGCAGTCTCACGGTCGTGCTGCTCCAGGAGCTGCCGCGCCTCGAACACCGCGCCGGTCTCTTTCGCCCGGACGCTTGCGCGCGACCCGGCTGCCGGAATGAAGGCGTGGCCCGTCTCGACCTCGTAGCATTCCGCCGCCGCCTCGCTCATCACCTCGATGGCGCTGACAATCTCGCGCAGCTGCAGAAAGCGTGCCTGCGCCTCTTCGAGCGCGGTCTCGGCGATCTCTGATCCATCGTGGGATTTTGCCAGCGCGCCGATCTTGTCGGCGGTGCGGTCGACCTCCTTGCCAAGCGCTACCTTGCGGCGCTGCAGGATTGTCGCGAGCCCATGGGCCAGCGGTTCGATTTCCGCCTCGAGCCCGGTATTTCGCAATTGACCGAGCAGAGCCTCGAAGCTCTCGCGGATGATGTGGTCGGTCAGGATGTGATCTTCCGGGATCGGCAGCTGTGCGTCCTTCTCGGTCAGTCCGAAAAGCTCGATGGTCTCGTAGGTGTTTGCGGTGTCGTAAGCCATGTCTGGTCTCCAGTATTCGGTTCCTAGGCCACCACGTGAGTGTGGGGGCATGGCCGAATGCCTGGTTTCCGAATCTGCCCGGGTCAGGGACGGCGCAGCCGCCGGCTTGCCGGGCGCAAAAGTTTTCTGCGCGCAGCACCGGACACATGCGCGCCCTCACGCACGGGACCATCCCGCGCCACAGCCCCTGCCCTCGCCGAAAAGTTTTGCGATCCTTGACGCGGGCTGATTTGGGGGCCATCCGGAGGATATGCTTCCGCGCTCATGTGTGTGTGTTTTGACGGTAGGTTTGCCCGACCCGAGCAGGCAAACGGCCCGACCGGACGCGGGAGACGGATGAAGTGGCGGGATCGTTTTGGCCTCAGGCCAAAACAGACCAGAGCGCAATCCGGCGGAGCGGCCGGGGAGCGACGTGCTCGCGAGGCGGGCAAACCGGGATGCCGGGTACGACGCCGCGGTGAGGCCGCATGGCCGAATGCGCGACGGACCGAAGGGCCGTTCTCCCCTGCGACACGCGAAGCCGAGCTGGGGAGGCCGCAAGGCTCTGGCCAAGGTTAATGTGCAGGGGCTACGCTTTAGACTATACGGATTACGTCTCCAAGCTTGCGACGTGATGGGCGGAAAGCCGTCTTTCGGGGCGGCTGCGAATCCAAAGCTCCACCTTGGCGAAAGCAGCCATTCAAACCCTATCGGAACTGAAGCCTCTTGCTGCGATGGATGCCAAGGTTAGCAATGAGCAGAAAGGGTGCGTGTCACAAAGACACGCACCTGACAAAGGGACGGCGAGGCCAAAACGACTATGCAACGATAGGAGAAGTTGGCCAGCGGTTCCGGCTACCGTTGCTCACGGCTAAACTTTGACCAGTTCGGCAATCTTGATCGCGACGTCGGTCATGCTTTCATCAGCTGTATTCAGGCCCGCTCGTGACGCCAATAGCAGACTGACCTTTTCGAGCTCTTCGTAAGTCGTTTCGTGCACGATTGGTATGAGCCGTTCGCGCCTCAATAATGCCGACTGTTCTTTGTCGGCTACACCTTCCGCGGGTAGACGCCGCAACATTGCTGGCGTGACCAGCACGATCCCAACCCTGGAATTGACCAAGCCCTTGTCAATTGCCCGCATCATAGGCACTCCCAGCCCAAGGTCCTTTTCGCTGAACCAAACTCGTACACCCCGTGCTTCGAGAAGGTCATGAAGTTCCTTCGCCGCGCCTTGCCTGTCGTCCCAAGCATGGCAGAGAAAGGCGTCACGGAGGTCTGGCTGGGAGGACGCAAGTTGCTCAACATTGTCCCTTATAGGAGTGAGGGCTTGTACTTGTGCTTGAGTGTAGGAAACCGTCGACGCGCTTCCTGACCAACGCGGTTTTTTGGTGCTGCGTCCTGTTCCGCTTCCGGTACTTGTGCTGCCACCAGCGGCGAAAGACATACGGGACGGTGGCGAGAACGAACCGTAGCTATTCGTTCTGCGACCATATCCGCCGTAACGGTTGCGACACGCTGGGCAGTTCGCCGCAGCAGCTGCTGAACTATGCCCCCTAACGGGAGCGGTACACCTTGCCATCTTTTCTGTCGCTCCTGCTTTTCAGAAGTGTAGGGACATCCTTTACGGGATGAACGTGAAGTTATTTGACCACCCGCAGGCGTTGCGACGCTTGCGGCAAAGGATGAAGTGAGCGAAGATCTTCTTCACTCGAACGAAGTGCTTGGGCCAAATCAGATACATCATATCCGAGCTCTTCGATATGGAGGCGCACGATCTCAGGCAAAACAGTTGGCATTTCAACTTTGAGATCAAGTTCGGGGGGCTCAGCTTTGCGATAGCCCATGGAACTCATTTGCCGCCATAAATACTGGCTTTGATTGTCGGTGATTGCCCCAATTTGCTTCGCTCGGTAGAGGAGCGCTGCCATTGATGTGCGCCACACTGGTTTCAAGGCAGCCAGGGTTTGAACCGTGAGGCGCCTTGATGAAAGCTGGGGGCGAAGGTCTCGTGCGGGCATTAGCAAAGCAGAGGCAAAGACGTTTGCTTCATTCTCCATGTCAGGAGATGGAACTTGATGCATAACGACGTGGCCGAGCTCATGCGCCAGACTGAAACGTTGCCGATCTGCCGGCATATTGCGGTTCAAGAATATGCACGGTGGCATATCCGGGATTTGAACAGTAAACCCGTCGACTTTGAGGGCAGCAAAGTCGCAATGCACGACAATGCAGCCTGCTCGCTCCACCCACTCGACAAGATCTCGGATAGGCCCCGAGGGGACAAGCCAAGTACGCCTGATGAGGTCGGCAATCCGCTCTGGATCGCCACCAAATTCATCTACATCCATCCGTGGCAGTGACAACTCGGGCTCAAGATCAGCTGCATCCAGTAGTCTTCTGAGGTGCAGTATCCTTATGTTGAGTTCAGCTTCCAGGCGTTCAATCGCTTTCTGTCCAACGCTGGCACGCTTCCGATATTGCACGCTCATTGGAAGGCCGATGACCCTATCATGTTGAAAAAAGAATTCTATGGGGAAGCCCAACGCTTTACTGACACTATCCAGAACCTCATCTGTCGGGCCGATCAGGCCGTTCTCAAGTTTGGAGAGATTGGCCTGCGACACACCTGATTTTGACGATAGTTCTGATTGACTCCATCCACGGGCCTGCCGCGCTATCCGCAGCAGGTCTTGATTGAAATTGTCGGTCATTAGTCTGTGCTTTTCTTGCGGTCGGAAGCTCTGCCCTTGAGTTTCACGATGGAGGCGGCCGGGCGAACTGGCTTCGGATCGGGAAGCGGCAGCGGCATGGTCGCTTCACCCGCATCCAAGAGGCTATACTCCCACGCAACCCGATTGCTATCCCTTGCAACTACGCAAATATCCGCGATCTGCGTTTCAAGCTGATTGAGTTTGTATACAATCTCAACGCGTTGAACCTCTGGAAGATTGAACAAATCCTGATCATGATCGTGAAATGCCAGAGCGAGTTGCGTGGCGACGTTTGACGAGCGGCCCGTTTCGTCGGCCTTCTTGAATCTGAAAAGCACTTTGTCGTGGACAAGAAACTTCATCGTTTCATGCCCGTCAATAACGTGTACCGCGTCGTGTCCCAACAGGTCGCTGTTCACACGTTCAATGATCTGCTCCCACACAAAGTTGGCGCGGCTACGTTTACAACGCCACACGCCGTTGAAATCGCTGGACAGCCAATCGTCCCAAGCGCTTCGAATGGCTGAGATGATGGGTTCGCGGATTTCGTTCAAGATGGGACGGACTGAAACTTCACTGGGGATCGGCATGCTCAAGCCTCGATTGTTTGATCACTTTGTAGCGGTCGACATTTACAAATGCAACAGCAAATTATTCACTGGTTGATTTCCTCCTTGAGCCTCGGGGCAAAGGTCCCCGCCGGGAGGCGCCTTGGGGTGTCCAGAGGGCGGGCAAGTTGAGTGCTCCGCTTTTGTCCGTGCGAGTCGCACTCGATGGAGGGGGTTTTGGGGAGGCGAGCGAAGTCTCCTCCGACCGGGCGCAGGGAGTTCAGTGGGAGAGCAAACCGATGACCCTGATCCGGCGGAAGCCTTCCGCGGAATGCGCAGGGTCCCGGGGAAGCGCCCCGTTCGAACGATAGACCGAACAGGGGCTCCCTCGGGGCCGAAGTGCGATCTGGTTAGTGGATAATTTCACCTGCAAGACCTCCCGGCCATTCGTGTCGGGGTGAAGCTGCACCGCCGTGTTGAGCAACAGTGTGAATGGCAGAACAGGGGATTCCGCACCGCGGCAAAAGCCACTCAAACGAATGTCCGGAGAGGGCCGACCACGTCTGGCGTACCGCTTCAGTCCAGATCGACGCCGCCGAGGCGCGGCGCATGTACATGCGTTCGGATTAGGAACGCAGCGCCCGCGCCCGCGATAGCGCCGAAGAGATGCGCCTCCCACGACACGCCGGGTTGGCCCGGAAGAAGGCCCCAGAGAATAGAGCCATAGAGGACACCGACCACCAGCGCCGCGCCCAGCGTGATCGGAGAGCGATCCACAAGACCGCGCGCGATGAGGAAGCCAAACCAGCCGAAGATCAGCCCCGACGCACCGATATGGATCGCCGAGCCGCCGAACAACCACACGAGACCGCCCCCTAGGCCGATCACCACGGCGTTCACCGACAGCAAGCCTCGCGTGGTCGTTGCCACCAGCAGCCCACCCATCACCAGAAGCGGCGGCGTATTGGCCATCAGGTGCGAGAAGCTCCCATGCAGGAGGGGCATAGCGATGACACCATCCAACCCGCTGCCGTGCCTGGGGATCAGGCCGAAGGCCGGGTTCAGGCCGTAGCCGGTGATCCAATTGACGACTTGGATCGCCCAGAGCAGCGCGACAAAAGCGGCAAGCGCCGCGGTGCGCCGGAAGAAGACGCGCATGTGATCCCGGTTCATCATGTTGGCGACAGTAGTCGTCCCCACAGCGCCTTCAACGGCTTTCGCGCGCTGCACAGGGTGCCACCTCCGGGAAAGGGGATTCGCGGCGGCCAACCTCGGTAGGGCTCAAGCCAAGAGAATGGCTCCGATCTTACACGGTGTTCCCAGGCCGCAGCGGCATGATTTCACGCTCGGGGCGCTTCAACGCTTCGGCATATTTGCGGGCATTGTCGTCAATCGCGCCGTGCCAGAGCTTTGAGACAAAGGCCTGGGCGTCTTGAACGGTCATGTCCTTCAGCGAAGAGGACAGCGCCATGAAGAGCTCTTCCCCGCTGATTGCGGCGGCATTGTGCATGGCGTCCGCGTAAAATGATGGATCGTTGAGAACCTGATCGCTCAGGGGCATCCGCGCGAGGTTCTCTTCCGGGATCGCCATGAAGATCGTGTCCTGCAGGTCGGTCAGATAGGCGCGGCGCGATGTGGACACCGGCTTTCCCGCCGCCTTGGCCTCCAGATATGCCTGCCTTGTCCTGTCGAGCTTTGCCCTTGCATGGGTCATGATGACATCACGCTGTCGTTCAGGCAGCGCAAATCCGGTGCAACGCTCGATATGAGCAAGAAGCCCTCCAACCTCGGCGTCTACATCAAAGCTCTCGAACCACGGAGCTTTTCCCAGTCTCGCCACCATGTGCCTACCCTCGCACATTCAATAATATATTATCGTATATCATATTCAGCAGATCGCAAGCAGATGCGTGCTTCGTGCAGCCAGACATGGAAAAAGGGGAACCGTGATTCCACGGCTCCCCTTTCGGTTCAGATCGTCTCACCTCGCGCGCTGATCAGGCAACCAGCGACAGCCCCGCGCCCGCGTCTTGCGCTTGATCACCGCTGTCGATGAACGGAATGATCGAGAAAGTCTGGCCACCGCGCTGTTCTTCGTTCTGGACGGCGTTGACACGCAGGTCGCCATCGGGCGTGTTGATCAGCAGCGAAAGGTAGTCATTGCCCGTGCGGCTGCTCTTGGCCATCCACGCCGAGCCAACGCGGATCGGCGTGCCCCGGGGCGAGCTGACCTCGATGCGGTAGTCTGGGTGGGTCTCCTCGGACTTGTAGCTGTTCTCGATCAGCATGAACTCCAGATCGAACATCATATTGGCGATGTAGCCGGTGAAGGCGTTGTCAGCGTCCATGGCGGTGAGCTCGCCCGAGATCGAGCCGGATTTCATCAGACCGTTCGAGACCAACGGGATGATCTCGAATTCGCCGCTCTGGGCCGCGCGCGCCTCTTTCGTCTGCACCGCGTTGACCCGGAACGGGCCGAGGCCCACATCGATCTGCATCGAGATGTAGGGGTTTCCGCTGGTATTGCCCGTCTCGTTCCAGGCCGTGCCGATGCGGACCTTGCGGCCCGATTTGTTGACTGCTGTCACGTCGTAATCCGGACTGCGCGCGGACATCTTGGCCCGTGCCTCAAGCTGGATGGCGATGTCAAAGCGTGACGAGTGGATCATGCCGGTGTACTCGGCGGCTGCGGTTTCGGCATTGCGGGTGAGGTTTCCTGCGAACATGGGATGGTTCCTTTTGGATTGGCCGGTGCCTGACGTCCTTGCCAGCGCATCCGGGATTGCTTTCTCGACCCCTTGAGGGATCACAAATCAGAAAGCTTGCTTTCCCTTTATGCCCCGCCCCCGGCTTCGCGATGCCGTCTGAGTAGGTGTGCCGCCGCGCCCCCGGGTGCTGCGCCCCTCTCCTGCCCGTCTGATCTTGATTGGCGGCCCGGATTTTCCGCAGCGTCCTTCGATTGCGCGATGAAGAACTCCGCCTCTTTGCCATTCAACCGGTGCCCTTCCCGGTCGGTCAGACCGATGCAGCTGCCGTTCGGCAGAAAGCTGATCAGGTACTGACCGAGCCGGTCCTTGTGGACAACGTAGCCGGTATTGGCCCAGTGCACGGTCTGGCCGGCATCGACGGCCGCCTTGATGTCATCGAGTGTCATGCGAACCTCCTTACGAAGAATGGTGGGGAAACTACGCAGGAAGCCCGGTCGTCAAACCGGGCTTCACTGCAGCATTTGTTTGGCAAACGGCCGAGGCTGTCAGGCACCTTGCGTGGCTTGTGTCGCGCGCGCCGCCATCCAATCTTTCAAACCAAGAACCGTTCTGCC
This sequence comes from Ruegeria sp. YKSF57, assembly GCF_059612585.1. Taxonomy (NCBI): domain Bacteria; kingdom Pseudomonadati; phylum Pseudomonadota; class Alphaproteobacteria; order Rhodobacterales; family Roseobacteraceae; genus Ruegeria; species Ruegeria sp. YKSF57. Next base: position 46,280 of record NZ_JBXWQW010000008.1, read on the forward strand.
GGCGGCGACTTCAGATGCCCAGGCGGCCCTTGGGTCGCCGCAGGGCTCATCGCCGGAATGTCGGTCGATGTGGCCATTGGCCATCCATGGCTCGGGCTGGATCCGCCGCAGCCAGTCCGCCATGCTCGGGATACGGCCCTGGCAGTCTTCGCGGACATGCTGCTCGCCGATCCAGCGCACGGGAATGTCCCGACCCGCGCTATTGGTCAGGGTCAAGCCGAAGACACGCTCCGCTTCGAACAGGCCTTGGGCATGGTGACGCAAGGCGCGGTGCGTGAAGAGCGCGAGGTGCTCTTTCGAGGCGTCAAACCAATCGTGCACAGCCTGATAGTCAGACGGCACCCCGCCGAATTTCTGGGCAGAGCTTTCAGCGTGATGAAGCGGATGTGCCATCTCACAGTCCCTCGTCATAGCTGTGCGAGCATTCAACGTAGCGGTCCGCATGATCGAGCATGATGCTGTCGGCTGCGATGTCCCAGGTCAGCGTGCCATAGCCGCCTTCGTTGTTCTCGAACCCAGGATGATGGTGATAGGCGAGCGACCAGGCGAAATCGCCCACCTCTGTCGCAAGCGGTTCCGTCAGTTTGACCTCCGCAGGCTGCACGGTCACATCCTCGACATTGCCGGAGTCGCCATAACCTTCGTATTCGGCAGTGACCTCGCTGATGCCAAGCGCGCGCAATTGCGCGATCAGTTCCACTCGGGTTGCTTTCAGGGTGGTTTCGCGCTCGGCGCGCCACTGAGCCGCCATTGCGGCATAGTCGATCTGGGGATTGGTCATGGGTCTGTTCTCTTGTCTGAATTTGGGGCGCGCGCAGGCGTGCCATTGGCCTGCCCGCGCACCAGGAACGCGCAGACCGGTCAAATCCCGATCCGCGACGCCCGACCCAAAGCCCTCTTTGACTTTTCAGGCGGCTTGGTCCGCCGCTCTGGGGGTTCCCTGCCCCACGATCCGTGCCAGAATGCTGACCGTGTCGACACCGTCCCCATGCGGGAGGAACACCCGCAACTGGAAGGCGATGATCTCGGTGAAACAGCCAAGCGCTTTGAGGCTTTCGATCATACCCCGATCCGCACCGCCCAGCTCGAGGCGCATCTCGCCTGCGACACGGCGACGGGTCAGGGTCAGACCCCGGCCAATATCGACAGGCGCTGTAGTGCCAAGAGCGACGGTCATCATCTCCTGCGGTGTTTGCGGGTTGGAGACGAGGAAGCGGGAGCGCAGCGCGGCCGCCCCTTCTTCGCTCAGCGTGCGCCCGATCATGGCGGTCGCCCCATCCGGCGTGACCCGATAGATGCGCTCATTGGTGGTCGGGATGTCCTTCCAGATCGGTAGCAGAAGCCCGGTCAGCAGATAGAGCTTGGTCGTGGTGGTTTTTGGCAGGGACGCAGCCTCGGCATCCCAAAGCCGCGCAAACTCAGGCTTGCTGATCTCTTCCCAGGCAGAAGACCCGAACCGCGCCTCCTCCAGGTAGCTCGACCCGTTTGGCCGCACCGCCTTGCGCATCAGCGTGACGACGTCCTCGTCATACATCTGCATGGGCCGCGCCGAGATGAGCGCCGCGCGGCCGGAGGCGCGATTGACCATGGGGAGCTTGTCGGGATTGCGCGACAGGGCGTCATCCGCTGACAGCACACGGACCGGGTCGGTGACCTCGAGCCCGATGATCCGCGTCACGGCGCCGGATTTCGGGCAGGTCCAGAGATCTTCGGTGGAGACCTGTTCGATCCTTTCGCCTCGCAGGGTTTCGACGCCGAGATCGAGCGTGCCTGCGGCCCGCGCCCGCTCGGTCTGATCGGCGATCCGGCGCATGAACTCGACAAAGAGCGCGTTCTGCATGTGGATGGGAAGGGCCAGCACCCGGTTCAGAAACCGCTGGATCGGCGGAAGCTCTTCGAGCAGCACCCCGTCCTTGTCGATCAGCCGCAGGGCCGTCCAGTCGGTGAAGCTCTCGTAGCTCATCGCCTCGGCTCGCCCGACGGCAAGATCGGCGAAATACCCGCGCAATGCCGCCCGCGCGATCGGGCTTTCGAGATTGTCCTCCTCGCGGAACATGCCTTGCGAGCCGGTTTCGCGCTGGCCCTTGGTCAAGGCCCCCAGCTGGTCGAGGCGTTTGGCAATCGTCGAGGTAAAGCGCTTTTCGCCATGCACATCCGAGGTGCAGACCCGGAAGTAGGGCGCGCTGACCTGGGCAGAGCGATGCGTGCGGCCGAGCCCCTGGATGGCCGCATCCGCACGCCAGCCTGGCTCCAAGAGGTAGTGCCGCCGCCGTTTCTGGTTTTTCGCCGTTTGCGCCGCGTGGTAGGACCGGCCCGTCCCACCTGCATCGGAAAAGATCAGGATATTCTTCTCGCCGTCCATGAACGCTTGGGTCTCGGAGGAATTGCTGCTGGCGGCGCGCTTCTCGATGAAGAGGTGGCCATCGTCCGCCTTGAGAGGTCGGATCGAGCGTCCGGTCACTTCCGCCACGGCATCGTCACCGAAAGCCCAGAGGATCTGGTCCAGCGCCGAGGGGATCGGGGCGAGCGTCATCAACTCCATCATGGCCGCATCTCGTAGGGCGAGCGCCTCGCGCGAGACAACGAGCGCGCCGGTCTCGTCCCTGAGCGGCTCGGCCACCATAGTGCCGTCGATCTCGACCAGCTTTTGCGCGTGGATCGGGAAAGCCTGTTCGAGGTATCCTAGGACGTAGTCGCGCGGCGTTAGCGCGCCCTCGACCAGCTCGTCCGCCGGGTCCATCGTCTCAAGCCGGCGTTTCAGAAGGCTTTCGCCTGTGGAGACCACCTGGATGACGCAAGCGTTGCCCACTGCCAGGTCGTCTTCGATGGCACGGATGATGGTCGGGGCTTTCATGCCCATCAGGAGATGGTTGAAGAAGCGCTGCTTCGTGCTCTCAAAGCGGGACTTGGCCGAGGCGCGTGCGGCCGAGGCATTGGTCTCCCCCGAGGCATCGTTGACACCGGTCGCGGTCAGCGCGGCCTCGAGATTGTGGTGGATCGTCCGAAACGCGGTCGCATAAGCATCGTAGATCTCGATCTGGGCCGGGGTGAGCGCGTGTTCGAGCACGTCATACTCCACCCCATCGAAGCTGAGGGCGCGGGCCGTGTAGAGCCCGAGCGTCTTGAGATCGCGCGCGACCACCTCCATGGCGGCGACACCGCCTGCCTCCATCGCCGAGACGAAACCTTCGCGGCTCGGGAAGGGATATTCGGGGCCCTGCCCCCAGAGCCCCAGTCGTGCGGCATAGGCGAGGTTGTGGACGCTCGTGGCGCCCGTGGCTGAAATATAGAAGACGCGGGCGCGCGGAGCGGCCAATTGCAGCTGGAGGCCCGCAAGGCCCTGCTGGGAGGGTTTGACCCCCCTGCCCTGCTCTGACCCGGCAGCGTTCTGCATCGCATGGGCCTCATCAAAAGCGAGGACGCCTTCAAAGTCTTCGCCCATCCAGGCGAGGATCTGGCTCAGTCGCGTGGTGCCGCATTTGCCCGCCGAGCGCAGCGTGGCGTAGGTGACAAAAAGGATGCCACAGGTCACGGTGATGGGCTGGTCCGGTTTCCATTTGGAAAGCGGCTGGATGTCGGCGGGCGACCCGCCAAGATCGGTCCAGTCGCGAATGGCATCCTCGATGAGCGTGGCGGATTTGGAGACCCAGATGGCCTTCCTGCGCCCGGCCAGCCAGTTCACGAGAATGAGCCCCGCGCATTCGCGGCCCTTGCCGCAGCCGGTGCCGTCTCCGAGAAAGTAGCCAAGGCGATAGGCTCGGGCCTCCGGGTCATCATCGGAGCGCGTCAGCTTGGTCTGGTCGTCATCGATCGTAAAACGCCCCGGCAGGTCGCGCCCATGGGCATCATGCGCCATGATGATGGTCTCGAGCTGCGCCTCCGAGAGGTGCCCCTCCTCGATTAGTCGCGCGGGCAGGCGCAATTCCGCACTGGCGCCACCCGAAGGCACGGGTGGCGCGACAGAGGCCATGGCGATGCTCTCGACCAACGGTGTGGGATGTTCCTGCGTGCCTGCAATCTCGATTCGTTGCGGGCGGTAGCGCGCATAGATGTCCGAGACGGGGGTGTTGTCGCGCGGGACATCGAAGCTTGTGAAGCAGAGCGGGCGGACGGCATTGGCCCGTGGTTTGGAGGCGGCGACAGGCGCAGCGACGGTCTTGCGCGGGGCAGATGATGGAACGGTTGCTCGAGCATGAGGGATTGCTTCAGCCCATTGGCCGGGGCGTATCTCGAGCCGGGTCGCGGCCACGGCGTCGATAAAAGGAAGGGCTTCATCCAAGTCCCGGACACTGGCGCGGATCATCTCGCCGTCCTCCTGCACCTTTTCGAAGACTATCAGCTGAGTTTCGACAGAGGTCCCGAGCTTGCGGTAGACCTGCCCCGGCATCGTCAGCGCCAAGCGCGGCGTCAGGAGACCGCAGGCGCGGGACCAATGCGCGGTATCGCGTTCGGGCGTGAATCCTGGCGGCATGATCGCCACCAGCCGCCCACCGGGCGCGAGACGCTTCGCTGCCGCAATGAGATGCTTGGCGGCGATGTGCTTGTCTCGCGAGCGATCGACCGAGGAAGCGAAGGGCGGATTCATCACCACGACGTCGGGCAGAACCGGCGTCTGCAGCAGATCGTCAATATGCTCACCGTCATGGCCCGTCACATCGCCGCCAAAGACCGCGCGCAATAGGCTCTGGCGAAAGGGGTCTATTTCATTGAGCAAAAGCGTGGCACCGGCCCGGGCGGCGAAAGCGGCCAAGGCGCCGGTGCCAGCCGAGGGTTCCAGAACGGTCTCGCCCTTGCGAATGGCTGCCGCCCGCACGGCCATTGCCGCGAAAGGCAACGGCGTGGAAAACTGCTGCAGCCGGATCTGTTGCTCTGACCGGCGCGTTTCCGTCAGGAGACGTGACGCAAGGAGTTTTGCGGCGGAGTAATCATCCTCACTGTTGTCGCCACGTAGCAGCGCCTGCACAGCCGCCGCCTGCATCAGATCGTAGGCCATGCGCCAGTCCCACGCGCCGCTGGCATCGCTGCCATGAAACGTCTCGCGCATGATGCGCGCGAGCGCTGAACTGCGCAGGGGTTGGTAGTCGATCTCCGCGCCGATTTGCGCTAGCGCAGAGGCGAGATCAGCGTCGGAGATTGGGAAAGGCGGGTTTGCCGGATTGGGCTTGGTCATGGGGGTTTTCCTTTGGATCAGGGTCTGAGTTCCAAAGGACAAAAAGCCCACTTTCGCTTTTCGGGGTGATGAGGTCAGACCAAGAGGCATCCAATCGCCGACCGGCCAATCAAACGGTTTGTCGGAGTTGGTTTAGAAAACTGAAAAACCCGCCGCAATGCGACGGGCTTTTGCTTTCTTTGTGCAATGAGGGGAGGCATAGTGCCCGCAGTCTCAAAGCTCATGCTCTATATGGCACCGAAAGTCTTTACTGTCAATGTATCCACCGTTCACGGCTGATGAAGAACACCACCTTCCGAACGTCTTATCCGCACCTAGGTTTGCGACCTATCTGCGCGAAACCGGCAATGATAGGACGCGGGCTCTCCACCTATACCACTGGAATCTTCAAGTATCAGCCGCGTTCATGGTTCCACTCCATGTTTTGGAAGTTGCGCTGCGAAACGCGATCGTGGAAGCAATCGAAGCTGTCCACGGAGGAACATGGCCTTGGACACAAGGCTTCATCCGTTCGTTGCCGAACCCGCGCGGTCCGGCATACAGCCCCAAACGAGACCTCGAAGGCTGCGCAGCACAGCAACCCACTGCCGGAAAGGTAGTCGCCGAACTGAAGTTCGTGTTTTGGGAGAAGATGCTGACAAACAGGCACCAAGGCAGACTGTGGGACGATCATTTCTACGCAGTGTTTCCGGACGCGCCTCGTGGTGTCGCTGCCAACCAGCGCCGATCTGAATTAAGGTCTGACATTGAAGCCGTGAGGAGGCTCCGCAACAGAATCGCACACCATGAGCCTGTTTTTCCGCGCGCCCTTCAGGATGATTTTGATCGGATCATCCGCTGCATAAGATGGCGCAACGAAACGACCAGCAACTGGGTGCTAGAAATCGAGACTGTACGCGCACTCCTCGCAGTGCGCCCCTAAGCGTCCCGCCCCGCGAGATACTCCGCCAGCACAGGACTGGCCTCGCCCTTTGCAGAGCTGAGCAGCTCCGAGCCGGCAAGCGAGGCTTTCGACAGGCGCACGAGGCCGCCGGTTTCCTCGATGCGGTAGCAGCGGCGCTTTTGACGCCCGCGCCTGTAGTGGGTCGCGGTGACAATCTGGCAGGTGCTACCATCGGTGAGCGTCACAGGCGCTGCGAGCTTGATCTTGTCGCCTTCCTCGTAGTCCGGGATCGACGCCCAGTCCCGGCAGCGCTGGCGCCAGTCCTGGGCGTAGCTGTCCGGGTCTTTCAGGTCGGAGAGAAGCTCGATCAGCGCAAGGGGCGCGCGCGACGCGTTCGGGCCAGCGCTTTCCTCCATGTCCTTGTAGCCCCAGCAGCCGTCATCGTATCGGGTGAGGAAGACAGCCCCGAAAGTGACAGAGCCATCCGCATCGGTCATATAGGTCGAGTCTTCGACAGGGGTGCCGTCGAGATTGGTGACCCTTGCCGCCGCATACCAGGTGGAGCCGACCTTGCAGGCCTTGACCAGTTCGGTTTTGCGCGTGTCGCCCTCAAAGGTACAGAGCCGGGCAATCTCCGCTTTCTCGTCCGTGTAGGTCTGGACGCGGCGATCGGTGTAGAAGAGCCAACCCATCACGCCACCCTCCGGTCATCGATTTCCATCAGGGCATCGAGCGGCACGCGGTAGGGCTGCATGGCGTCGAAATCCTCGCAATTGCCGCAGTTCTGCACGATCGCGAAGGTGTCGCAGGCATCCTTGAGGATGACCCGGAAGGTGCCGCCGAGGCCCGAGGGCACTTCGTAGGTCCCGCCGATGAGATAGTCCGAGGCCCGGCGTACGAAGACGCGGATGCTGTGGCCATCGGTGGCGAGCCGGATCGCACCCCGCCCTCGGTCGATGAGCACCTGCACGTCATCCAGGATGTCGGTGTAGAACTGACCGGTCAGATCGCGAAACGCCATGCGGCGCTGCGCCATCCAGTCGGTATCCCGAAACGGGTTCATGCCATCGGCGAAGGCGAAGGAGGGATCGGCCTGCTCGGTCGTGACGATGCGGGTGGTTGTGCCGTCGATGCCGTTCGAGCGCAGATGCACGCCGTTGCCGACGATGAGGATCAGGGCCGGCCTGTCCACGGGCCCGTTCCAGTTGGGCAGGAAGGTTTTGCAGGCGCGCGCATGCGCAATCTGCGCCGCAACTGCGGAGGCAGAGAACTTGAGAATAGCCATGGGGATGTCTTTCCGTTGGGTGTGGAAGGGTCGACCCGCGCGGGTGCAAGATCCACGCGCGGGTCGTGTGATGGCTCAGGCCGCTTGCGCGACCTCGCTGTCAGGCTCGGCGGTTTCCGCAGCGGGCGCCGTCTCGTCACAGACGACACCGGCGGTCTGCATCATCGGCGGGCACCAGGCGGCCACGGCGGCACGCTGTGCGTCGGTGAGCGTGGCGAAAGGCTCGGCGAAGAGCTTGTCGCAGAAGGCGACGATCTCCTTCTTGCTCGATGAGGCCAGCGTCACCGCCTCCTGGGCGAGGCCCAGATCGTCGCCGAGGACCTTCAGGAGCCAGGCCTTCTTGAAGCGATTGAACAGCGCCGCGTTCGGCGTCCAGTGGGCGCGGATATCGGGCATGATCTCGATCTCGAAGTCATGCATCAGGCTGTCACGCTGCCGGTCCCGCGCGAAACAGGACTGCGTCGTGCTGGCGGTCGCATAGGCCACGAGCTTGGCCTTCTCGCCGGCGTCCAGCGCCCGAAACGCCGCGAACTGATCGGCAGGGGACCGGGTGTCATCGAGCCAGGAGAGGTCCAGCGCATCATGCGCCGCCGCCACCTGCTCAAGCGAGGTCTCGTCGATCTCGTCCATCTTGGCATGGCTGCGGTATTCCTTGCGGGCCTCGACCTTGATCGCCTGAGTGACGCTCATGCCGGTGCCCAGAACGTCACTGACCAGCTTGAAGAGCGTCAGATCGAGCGTGGTCTCGGGGTGCAGCGCCATCGCGGCGCCAAGGGCCATTGCCCGCTCGGTCTTGAGATCCTCGGCCAGCGAGGCCGGGTAGTTGATCTCGCCGGCGTCCGGAGTCTCCTCACCGGTCAGGGTACTCGAGGCGCCGCGCTTGCCCTCGTCTTTCACGGTGTCCTCCGGGCGCACAAGGCCCACATGAAGCATCACCTTCCCACTCGACCAGGACGCGATCACGCCGGCGCGGGCGAGGTCCTCGGCGCTATAGGCCTCTTGCAGGTCGCGAGCTTCCTCCTCCAGCGTGTCCACACGGTCGTAGAGGGCGTTGTATGCGTCGTCCTCAAGCCCTTCATCCTCCATCTCGAGCTGGAGTTGCTCGAGCGCGGCGGTGATCTCGTCGATGCGCTTCTGGGCAGCCTCATCCGGCTCGATTGGGCCGGGATAGACGCGGCCATAGTCCGCCATGGTCGCGTAATCATAGCGGACCATCGCATCGGCCCAGGCAAAGCCAAGTTTTGCGCAGGCCTCCTCAGCGGCAGCCCCAAGTTTCTCGAGCAGGATGGTCTCGACCAGCGCCGCATCCTCGAGCACCGAATGCTCTTCCAGAAGGTCAGCTGCGACAGCGCCGCCCCTCGCCTCGTAGTCTTCACGCACGAAGGCCCCGATATCGTCGCTGACCTGCACGCCGCGGGACTTGAGCGCCTGACGGACAGTATAGGCCTGCAGATAGCTGTCTTCTTTGGTGAGTGCCTCGAAGACCTCGCGCTGCACCTCCTGGCTCGGATGCTCCGCAAAGGCCTTCATCGTGTCGAGCGTGATCGTCTTGGCCCGGGCAGCCGCGCGGATGTCGGGGTGAATCAGGCCATAGCGCAACCGACCCTTCACGGCGGCGACGGTCGTGCCGAATGTCTTCGCGATGGTCCCAGGCGTCTGGCCGTCGACCTCCATCATCCGCGCGAAGGCCTCGAACTCGTCGATGGCATTCATCGGCGCTTGCGTGATGTTCTCGGCGAGCGACAGCGCCGTGGTGACGTCACAATCATCCGGCACGAGGCGGCAATCGACCTTGGTCTTCGTGGTGAACCCCTTTGCGGCCTTGTCCGAGATCAGCTCCTTCAGCGCGGCGTGACGACGCCCACCCGCCAGCACGGCGTATTTGCCGTCGAGCTTCTGGACCAGCAGCGGTTGGAGCAGTCCCAGCATGGCGATGCTGGCTTTCAGGTGTGCGATGTTCTCGGGGTCGTAGGTTTCCGGCGAATTGCTGCGCACATTGGCGGGATGCGGGACCAGATCGCCGATGGCGACGGAGACGGGTTTGAAGCTTGCGGTCATGGGATATCCTTCTCGATGGATTTGGAGCGGCCCGCGCGTTCATGCGCGTGACCAATCCCCGGCTTCGGGGATCACCACGACAAAAGGCCCGCTTTGCCTTTTTGGGGGCAGCGGGCCTTCATCGTCTGAGATGTCAGGGGGAGGCGTCCCCTGCCCTTCTACCAGTCGCGCGCCAGCATGATGGTCAAAACGCGCATGGTGGTGGCAGGATTGTCCGGGGTCTCAGCCCCGTAGCGGAAGTCCGAGTCTGCTTCATAGAGATCAATCTTCCAGAACACGGTCTCTCCCCGGATCTCGACCGCCCCGAAATCGTGCCAGCCCTCGGGATCATTCTCAGGCTCGAACGTGGCAAACTCACCGGTGGCCTTCACCGCCTCGGCCATGAAGCCGTCACCGGCCTCCATAAGCGCGCGGGTGACATGCATTCGGCCCTGGATGGGCTGCGCGAGCGGTACTCCAAGGCATGCGAGCCTGCGAAACGCGTCGTTCTGCGCCGCGATCACACTCGGATCAGGGCGGTCTGTTTGGGGTTGTGCGGTCATGGACATGGGGTTCTCCTTTGAGAAGTTGAAACACCCAATCCGAAGCTCACTTTTCCTTTTCCGCACGGCGGATGAATCGAGGCCGAAGGCGCCCTATCCGAACAGCCCCTTGGGTCTGTAATTCGGGTTGGGGATGGTTTCGATCCAGCCGCCCTGTTCCTTGATGGTCTCGAGCGCTGCCGAGAGTGGATAGGCGCCCTCGGATGGGCTCCACCAATAGGCACCGCGTTTGAAGGTGATGATCTTGCGGCGGCCATCTTCGAAGCAGGCCACCCGCAGCGTCTTGGGCTCCTTGCGTGACATGGGCTTCTCCGTTCTCCCTGTGGTCAGGCGGCCTCGGCGCTGCGCCCTGCCCTTCCCGCCTCCGACCGTGCGATCAGGTAGTCGCAGGCGCGCTGCGCGTCCGCGGCGTGCTTGAAGATGGCGCCCTTGTCCGAGCGCAGAACGCGCAGCCAATTGTAGAGATACGCCGCGTTCATCTCGAGCGTATGGGCGGTAAAGCCGAGCGTCTGGCCAAGGAACACCGAGGTCAGCTCGGCGACGATCTCTTCGCGGGCATAGGCCGTGTTGCCGAAACGTGACAGACCGTAGTCGCGGTTCAGTCGATGGCGCGCCTTGGTGGCATGGGCGAGCTCATGCGCCCAGACCCCGTAGAAATTCCGCGGGTTCTCGAAACGCGCGATCGACGGCATGAACACCTTGTCCACGGGCGGCAGGTAGTATGCTTCCGTCCCCGTGAAGACGGTCGTGATGTCGATGGCGTCGAAAAACACCTGCATATGCGGGATGGGTTCGGAGGGTGGATGTTCAGGCACTGGCTCCGGGTCGGGGTAGAAACTGTCGGGCAGACCCTCGATCTGGCAAGCGTTGAACACGCGGTAGGATTTCTGGAAGCGGAAGATACGGGCTTCCTCGGAGTGATCATCGCCGTCGCTGCGGTCGTCCTCGCCGCCGGCGTCTTTCCGGCTTTGACCGTAGTAGACTACGACAGAGGACTTCTCGCCCTTGCGCACCTTCGCGTCCAACGCATTGGCCTGCGGCAGCGTCATCCAGAAGGGCGAGCTATGGCCCGCCATGACGGTGCGCATGGTCAGCAGGAAGTTGTTGACCCCCTGGTAGGGTTCCCCGCCCACGCGCAGGGGGCGAGAACTGCCACCTGCGGTCCAGGGCTTGCGCCACGGCAGGACGCCGCGCTCGATGATGCGGATGATTTCGTTCGTGATGACCTCGGAGGCATCGAATTTGGGCGTGCGGGATCGGGCCATGGCGGGCGTCCTTTCGTGTGGTGGTGAGAAGATTGGGGATCAGATTGACCGACAGGGCCGCGGATCGTTGGCGATCCTGGCACCGAGGGCTTCGACCATGTCGATGTAGGTGGTCAGCGAGACAGACTGGCCGGCACCTGAATGGTCAGGGTCGACAGATCTGTCCCGCGCCACCCGCGGCAAGTTCGCGAATGCGATGACATCGGTGACGGGTCGGATATCGATGAACGGGGTCCCTCGTGCGACCGCAAGAGCGGCCAAGGGAAAGCGTTCGATCGGCGCGAAAGTCGACACTGTGGTCCAGCCGAGATGAAGGAACGTCCCACCCTCCCCGCAGATCACATGCGCGTTTGGCAATAACGCCGCCTGCTTCAGATGGCCGAGATCACGCATGACGGTCTCGCTTTCGAGCCGCTTCGCCAGCCCCGTCTGGCCAGTTCGGCGTAGTTCTCTATGCCGCCACCAGGAGGCAGCGGTCGCGCGCAACACGCGCAAGACACCTGTTTGCATCGGAATGCCCTTCATCAGGAAAGACAGACCGGAATCCGGCCCGGACCCATCTGAGGGACCCCAAAGGCCCTCATCCGTCAGTCACAAAACCCGAAGAACACTTTCACTTTTCGTGGACCAAACCCATGAAACACCCAACCGCCACCGAACTGTACTGGTACGACGGGATCAGAACTTCCACAGGGCCCATCGGCTAGACCTGTGGCGGTTCCTTCTTCACGAGATAGCCCAGACCGCTCAATCGGCCCGCAACTGCCAACTTCTTCGTAAAGCGTGCTGATGCTTTGGCTTCCCGTCGATGTAGCGGATCGGCACCCTGGAAAGGGAAATCATGTCGATGAAGGCTGTTATGGGCATGATTTCTCATCGCGAATACCAAAAAACGCAATAACCTATTGTTATTAAATCATTTTCCTCCATCTGACGGATCAGATCATTCCGCAGCCAACATCAATGCACTCTTTTGAAGAGTTCGGGTGTCATGAAATCAAGAGATTGAGTTGCAACCGCTGTTCTGCGATGTCCTCGTCGTCCACTACGACCAAATCAGCGGAACGCGGGACCGCTGGCAACCAGCTGCTGCGCTTGAGGAACCGATTGCCTCGTTGGCCATGTCGCCATTATCGAAGTGACTGAGAAGTTACCGGCTCCCCCTTCCCCGCGCGCGGGAATTCGAGGATCGAGCCCTTGGTCAAACGGTTTTGGCAACCATCGATCGTCTGCTCCTTGTGCGCTACGGCCCGTAGCCACGATATCATGCAACAGACATCCACAACCTACCTCTCAGGCATTAGCACCGATGAAGGCCAAGCGAATATCCGAGGCCAAGACCCAAATCGCCGTCAGCAGGCGCCGGATAGCGTAGAGCCAATTGTTGAGGGTATTCATCATCAGATCTCAGACATCGAAAAGGGCAGGGGCCGCGGAGGCGCGCAACTGCTAGGTTGGCTGCAGCGCAACGCTCTGTATGTTCTTGGCTAGCCGCCTTTGCGCTACTAGCAGCGATGGTCACCAGCTGAGGTTTTACCATGATGATCGGGATTCCCTCGTCATCAGAGCTTCGCCGGGACGAAGGCGAAAGCCACTTTCACGATCTCAAATACCGCCACACCTCAACCCCCTAACTTTTCTCTCTCGAACACCGTTTGTGTGCCGAGAGCCTACTTAACAGCTGTTAAGTTATGCCATGCCAGCCGCACGAGATCGGAGTTTAACAGCTGTTAAGCCGCGTTCCGCCGGCCAATCAATGCCATGACCATTGGGCCACAGGAAAACTCGCCTGCCGCAGCTTTGGCAGTCAGAGCTCGCAAGTATCCACCAGGCGATCTTATGTCGGCGAAGCGTTCCAGCATGGCAGCAACGACGATCGACGCTTGCTCCGGACCCATGAACCGCTGTGCTTCTTCCCATGCAGACGCACTGATTCCCATGGCTGGCCGCACATGGCACGCCGCATCGAAGAGCTGATGCCAATGCCGGATCTCACCTTGGTAGAAGGTTTTAAGCGAGGGACATGCCGCGATCACTAGGTGCAGCGGGATCTTTGGCAGGTGTCTTGTGTCCTGTTCATCGACGTCAGCCACAGCCTCATCCGTGTCCACATCTGGCACACCCGCCGCCGCCCCGCTTTTTTCTAAAGCAGGTTCAAGATCTATAGATTCTTTATTTGAATTATGATGGTGATGCTCAGAATGGGCATCATTGGTGTTCATTTCTTCTGTTTCAGGGCCATCAATGATGTTGCGTGCCTGGTCAAGGAGAGCTTCAAGGTCGGCTCGATAGGCCGCGAGGTCCTCAATTGAAAGCTTGCGGCGAAGCGCGCGGGCTGTGAGTGCAGCCTTGTCGCGAAGCTGATCCCAGAAGCCTAGGCCGGGCTGTATCTCGTCTCCGAACTCGGCGAGGGCCGCGAGGTCGCGTCGCATGAGGCTTACGACCTCTCTCAGGCGCCTGACGCGCTCCTCAGCCTCACGTACGGCCTCTGCGGCCCGTGCTATCTCCTCGGACTGACAGTAGAGCGGGGAAAGATCGAAGCCAAAGGCAACGCGATCTTCGCCGTGCTTGCGGACGTAACGCTTCCCGTTGGGGCTATCGCGCCGCTGGAGCAAGCCAGCCTCGACAAGACGCGCGAGGTGACGACGCATCGTGGAGCAGGGCATACCATTCAGGCGCTCACAGATCGCCTTGTTCGAGGGGAAGACGACCATCTTGGCGTTCCCGCCAAGCGCATCGTCCGGAAAGAAGCTGAGGAGCCCCTGCAAAACCGTCAGATCACGTTCCGAGACCCCAAAGGCCGCTTGCGCCTTGGAGAGCTCGCGCAGGAGTTCCCACTTGTTAACGGGTCTGGCTGGAACAGATGCCTCGGGTCGCTCAATGACGCGCAAATGGGCGTGCGAAATCGGCCGCATAAACGGCGAGATTGGTGTGTACTCCATGAAAATGTCCACGAAGACAAAAATTCTAGGGCCCGCGAATCGCTTTGCGCTTGCGGGGTAGGGGCCAGAACGCTACATTCAGAAGTGCGAAAACTGAGATTTTGTAGCGGGCTGATCCCGGTGCGAAACCTTACAAAGGTCTCGTGAAGCTAGCTTCTCGGGGCCTTTTTCTTTTTGCCTGTATCGTGCCTCCTTCTTGTTGGTTGCTCTTCCTCAGTCTCCTGAACGCTTCCAGCGCTCATGAAGCTCGGTAATCAGCTTTGGGGCGTTGCCCTCCAACCAGCTGATAAAATCAGGTTCATCCGTAGTTAGATCAAGTTTGAGCTGCTTGCCTTGGCGGCCGGTCTTGACCGTCGCAGCTCCAACACCGGGGATCGCCAAAGCAGGCACACCCTTTCTAGACGGGCTTGCTTTCTTCTCTGCTCTCTTCGCAGCTGCCAGAACTGCGAGAAACGCACGCTCAGAAACCTCATCGACCGAGCCGGAACTTTCGGACTTGGCTGCATGAGCTACGGCTTGCAGTTGGTCTCGATCACCGTCGTAGGCACCCAAAGCCTTTTTGAGCTCTTCCCATCTCGGGCGACCAATCCCGGGAGCCGCACCAATTGCCTGGATGAGTTCCTCGCCGACCGTCCGAACGACACTCAAGAGTTGTGAAACCCCAGCTTCGTGGAGGTTAAGGACTTCGGCGACACCTCGATTGGTGCGCTCAGCCCCTTCCAAATGATCACCGTCCAGAAGTGCCGTCGCAACGAGCGCACGCTCAATAAAGCTAAGATCACGACGCTCTTGGTTCTCGAGAAGCTGATCTCGAAGCGCTTGATCACCTTCAACCTCTGTGACGATGGCTCGAACTTTGATACCGAGTTCGCGACATGCTTCCAAGCGTCTGCGGCCATAGATCAGGTTGTAGCGATCGCCTTCCAGTGGGCGGACCAAGACAGGCACACGCTGACCGTTCTTGGAAATAGAGTTCTTCAGGCCCTCAACGTCAATCTGAAGCCTGTCATCCAACCGTCCTTCGGTAATAATCTGCGCCGGATCGATCTCAAAAACACCGCCACGCAGTCGGCGCCCTTCAAGAGCGTCAGGAGCGTTGCGAAGGGTCTGCAGCGGCAGGCCAAGTTTAGGCTTTCTTGCCATTCCGCCCCCATGTGTTCTGGATGATTTCAGCGATCTCATCGTTCACTGCGTTCATAGATTCGATCGCACGATCAAACGTCTGACGCGTGAAGTCCTTCTTGTCAGCTTCGTAGAGCGTTTGCTTGGTCAAGCCGGCATCAGAAATTGCGGTCGACTCAACCATGTGATTGGTCAGGACCGACCTCCCAAAGAGCCCGCGAATGAAGGCGATGACTTCGGTCTGTGGCGCGTCGCCGACTTTGTATCGCGTTGGCAAGAAGCGAAGCCAATCGAAGCGCAGATTTGCGCCTGCATCCCTGATTACTCCAAGGAGATCCGCAGTCATTCGCAGGAATTGGGACATCGACATAAGGTCAAGCATCTGGGGGTGAACCGTCACGAGCACACCCGAGGACGCGGAAAGTGCTGACATCGTCAAGAAACCAAGTTGTGGCGGACAGTCGATCACAACAACGTCGTAGTTCGCTTCAACACTATCGAGTGCGTCATGAACTCTCGCGAAGAACGCCTTCGCTCCGCCTCGCTGGATCGCAGCAGGCGTCTCGTGCTCGAACTCCATGAGTTCAAGGTTGCCCGGGATAAGATCAAGGCCGCGGATGTAGGTTTTGCGGATCACTTCGGCGATCGGAACCGGATCGTCATAGCGAACGGCATCATAGAGGGTTCCGCCCTCCATGAGGTCGAGTTCTGGCTGGATTCCGTGAAGAGCCGAAAGAGATGCTTGGGGATCGAGATCGATCGCAAGAACCCTGTACCCCTTGAGCGCCAAGCGCTGAGCGAGGTGAGCAGACGTCGTCGTTTTGCCCGATCCGCCCTTGAAGTTCACCACTGAAACGACTTGAAGCTCGTCACCGTCGCGACGTCCAGGCACGTAAGTTCCAGACTTCTTTGCATTTCCTTCAAGCGTCTGACGGATTTCCCAGATATCGTCGAGCGTATAGCGACGATGACTTCCAGCCGTCGTCTCGACGTCAACGATCTTTCCTTCTCGATGAAGCTTCCGAAGATAGGTATGGTCGACACCAAGGAGTTCAGCAGCTTCGCCGCTGGTCAAAGTGCGCATCACCTTCTTTGCATCCGGTGGGAAGTGTGCAGCGCGCTGAGCATGCAGGTTCGACGCGAGAAGTTCCGCGTAGTGCCCGATGGCGATATCTAGATCCTGTTCTGCTTCGCTCATGTCTGCCCCGATCCGTGGGCGCGTTTTTTATGTGACCGCGCGTTATTTTTCGAGACTATTGCCCGACCACCCAGATTCGTGCAAGCACTTTCTAGATTTAGTGGCAATCCGTCAGGCCAACACAAGTGTCGTGTTCAGAGGAGCCCCAACTTTTCCGCACGCTCAAGCAGCATTTTGACCGAAGACGGCTGCCAGCTAGTGCGGCCTCGAGGGGTGCGCTCACGCATCGATTCCAGCCGGTCGCAGATCGCCTGCAGTGTGATTTCCGGGTCCGAGCCTTTGATGGCAGCCACGATAGCTGGCAGGCGGTCATCGGTTTCGCGGCGTCCGGCGCGGCCAAGCACTTCATCTAGCAGAAACCCGTCGCGGACATAGGCTTTCACAGCACGGAGTAGGCGGCTTTGGGTCCAGTGCCGGTCGTGGGGCAGGGGGCCATTAATGATTCGCAAGACATCTTCCCAGGCCATATCCGGCCGTAGGCGTCGCACGTGGGGCACCCAATCCTGCGCGGTTTCGTTCAGGCGCTCCATGTAGCCGTCCTGTCGTGCCAGCCGCACCTTGCGCAGCGCGGCGGGGTCTTTGGTGCGAAGCCCAGGATTGCCACCAACGCGCCCTTTGGCGCGCGCAGAGGCAAGCCCGGCCTTTGTGCGCTCACGTATTAGCGCGCGCTCGAACTCAGCCGCGGCGCCCAGAACCTGCAATGTGAATTTTCCTTGAGGGGAGGCGGTGTCGATTGGATCCTGCAGCGAGCGGAAGAAAGCTCCCTTGGCCTCCAGACGTTCGATCACCTCCAGTAAGTGCGACAGAGACCGCGCAAGCCGGTCGATCCGCACGACGACCAGCGTATCGCCGCTCTGGACGCGTTCGAGCACCCGCGCGAGCACAGGACGCGCGCGATTGCCGCCCGAAGCGTGCTCTTCGAAGATCTCGACGCATCCCGCAGTTTGCAGGGCCTCAGACTGGGGCAGGGGGGTCTGATCCTCTGTCGATACGCGGGCATAGCCTATCAGGGGCATGAAAACGGGGCCGTTTGCAATTTCATATACCGTTACTAAACGACCGTTTGTAAACGAATGCAAGTGAGTGTTCTCTCGTCGTGCTGGCGTACAATGCCTTGGTTTCCTTGCGCTGAGCGCGATCTGAGAGGTTCCGCCGACAGACGCGCGCGCGTACTATATAAAGAGAAAAGGCAACCACCACAAAATCACTTGGGTAATGTGCAAAAGAACATTATTTTGCACATATGAAGCCGCAAGCATCTACTTTCACTGATGACTACGACAATACCCCCGTCACCACCGAGGGGGAGGAAGAGTCGCACGAAGACGATCTCTGGTTCCTGCCTGGTCCACTCGAGGATGAACCGGATGATTTGCCTCCGGGACCACGGGCAGAACCGCCTGACACTGCTGTCATCAATGACTGGGCAGAAGCAGAAGCGGTTCACGCGGCTCGTCTTGCAAGAGTGGCTGGACGCTTTGGAGCTCTGGATGACAGGCTGCTGCGCGGCCCGGAAGGCTGGCGGCATCGGCTCGCTCTTATCGAGGCGGCGGACCTCAGTTGGTTCGCAGGGGATCGGGTGAGTTCTGATCGTCTGGCGCTCTGGGTATCGATGCGGCTCTCGGGCGTGCAGGATGACCCAAATGCTTTGGCTCGGATTGGATGGGCTGTTCGGCGCCTGACAGGCGGTCCCGGACCGGAGGCTGACTTGGCCGCCTTCCTGGATCGCCGCGATCCCGAGAACATCGAAGACAGTGCCGAGCGTTTCGAAGATCGCGTGGGCGGATGGCTGGACGTGATGACCGCCGCAGCTGATCTCCACCCAATCACGCGGGCTTGCATGGGCTTTCATATCTGGAGCCTGGCCGGCCTCGGACAGCACGGCGACCAGATCGAAGCCGCTGTCACCGCGTCCAGGATCGCGGCCAGCGACGGAAGCGGCGCCGTCTTCGCACCGCTCGCTATGGGCGGGGCAGGGTGGCTACGTGTTTCGGGCTTGCCACCCGAACGCTTGGCCCGCTGGCTGGATGAATTGAACAGCGCAATCTTAACGGCGATGCGAACACTTGATGATATTGAAGCGTGGTCCGGGCGGGCAGAGAACGTCATGGCGCATTTGTCTGGCCGCACGCCGGTCGCCTTGCGGAAGGTTTTCGCGGAATGGCCCTTGGTCTCCGCCGCGATGGCTGAGGCTATGACCGGCGCCAGTCGCGCCGCCGTTCAGCGCAATTTGGCGTGGATGGAGGCAAACGGTTTGATCCGCGAAGTGACAGGGCAGGGGCGCTACAGGATGTGGAAAGCTGTTGGAGTGTAAGTTGACCCGTGATGGACTGGACGGGTTAGTCAGTAAGTTCAGTATCTTAATTGATTCCGTGTGCACTGTATGTGCAGCAAGAAATCGCGTTCTGGCGCACTCTGTCGGGCGTTTGGCGATTGTGTGGATTTGGCTAAATTGAAGCGAGTTGGACTTGGAACGGCCTAGAGATCTCACCAAGTCTGCAACGGCACTTAGTCATTTGTCCCTTGTCGTGCCCATCAAAAAGTTGGTGAGTTGAAGGTCGGCGTTTTCCCGTTTCGGTGGCGGTCGTTTTCATCTTCGTGCTAGCCGCCGCGAGCACGCCTGCTGCGATCGAGCGTGCAGTGCTTCATGCGACAGCCACACATGTCGGCTGAATGTACCTCTTGGTCAGGACGGGATTGTGCTGTTCCTTGCACTGACACCGATCGGGAGCAGGGGACTGAGCGCCTCAGATCAGACCGATGCTGTGCCCTCGAACTCGATACTCATGCCAGTTGCGAAGTGCGGCACGTTGTGGCAATGCAGATCCAGCGCGCAGCATCGATATCGACCAGAGACATCGGCGGTACATGAACGAGGTCGAGCATCGTACCAGCGATGAGTTGTTGTCACGTCCTTCGCATTGTCAGCCAGATCAGCAGTGCGACTCCGAGCATCGCGGAGAGAGCTGATCCGCTGAGAATGCCCAGCTTCGCCGCATTCAGGACAGACCAGTCGAATGCGAGGCCCGCAATGAACAGCGACATCGTGAAACCGATTCCCGTGAGAAACGAGCCGGCGATGATGAATGGCCACGACAGCCCTGGCGCGAGCACAGCCAAGCCTGAGCGGACCGCAAGCCAGCTGAACCCGAGGACGCCAATCGGTTTTCCCAGCGCCAGGCCGACAATGATCGCCACGGAAACCGGTTGTCCGAAATCGCCACCGCCAATCGTGATGCCAGCATTTGCCAGCGCGAAGATCGGCATGATTGCAAAGCCGACCCAAGGGTGCAGCATTATCTCAAGACGTTCGACCGGCGAGAGCGATTCGGTGAGCGCTCGGCCCGCCTGACGAAGGTCATGATGGCCTGCAACATCCCCTTGCCGATGGTCGCCGTTCGGAGCGGCGAGTACGCGCCCGAGGATCACACGCAGGCGAATATCGCTCACCCAAATTCGGGTAGGGGTCATGAGGCCCAGAATGACACCGGCGATGGTCGCGTGAACGCCAGAGGCATCGAAGCACAGCCAGACTGCCGCTCCCATGAAGAAATAGACCGGGATGCTTCTGATCCCGAGGCGCGAGGCGGTTGCTACAATTACAATTCCCAGCAGGCCCAACCCGAGGGCTGACCAAGTCAACGCTTCCCCGTATCCAAGGGCGACCACGAGTATCGCGCCGACATCATCAAAGATAGCGAGGGAAAGCAGGAACAGACGCAAGGTTGGAGGGATCCGGTTTCCGAAAAGGGCCAGGCATCCGATCACGAACGCCGTATCTGTCGCCATCACGGTTCCCCAGCCGTGCATCCCGGGTTGCCCGTACATCATCGCAAGAAACAGGGAGACCGGTACAACCATGCCACCCACTGCGCCTGCAAACGGCAGGGCGGCCTGACGAGGGTTTCGCAATTCGCCCAGCACGATCTCCCGCTTGAGCTCCAACGAAAGCACAAAGAAGAAGAGCGTCATCAAACCGTCGTTGATCCAGTGTCGCAGCGAGCGGGTGAAATCCAACGAGCCGAGTGTCAGGCCGATTGGCGTCTCCCAAAAGCCCAGAAAGGCCTCTTTCCAAGGTGAATTTGCCAGCGCCAAGGCCAGTAGAACCGCCAGAAGCAGGAGCCCTCCTGCCGCCGCTTCGATTTTCAGAAAGCGCACAAATGGCTTTGTTATTCTGTCGGCGGCCTCATGGGGCAAAGTCTGGGGATCGTCGATCATGGGATGAACATGCCTTTTCCAATGACGATGCACCGCTCTCTCATCGCAGCCCTGTAGGCACCCTCGCGCGTCTCTTTGCCCAGACATCATATCATGGAAGGTTCAGGCGAACAGAGCGCGTGCCTCGGCGAACGACAAAAGTCTGCGGCGACTCTCATCCCAGAGGTGGAGGTGCGCGCAGCGGAGACTTTGCCGAAGCGTGATGCGTTTGGTCTGTGCCAGAACCTCGTTATCCTCGATCACCTCTGGAAGGCGATAAAACGGAATTCGACTGGCCAAATGATGAACATGGTGGACACCGATATTGCCAGTGATCCAGCGTAGAACGCTCGGAAGCTCGTAATGTGAGCTTCCGTAAAGCGCTGCTTCGTGGATGTTCCAATTTTCTTCGTGCTGCCAACTGGTTTCTTCGAACTGATACTGGACATAGAAGAACCACATGCCGGCGACTGCACTCAAGAACATGGTCGGCAGGAAGACGAAAAGAACAACGTCCCATCCACCCTGCCAAATAATCAAGGTCAGCGCCGAACCAATGGCGGCATTTGTTCCCATCGCGCTCAGCCAGTATCGCCAGCCCGACCGCATTAAGTGAACGGGCAGTCGGTTCTGCAAAAAGAACGTATAGAACGGCACCACTCCGAACAGGAAAACTGGATTGCGGATAAGCCGATAGAGCGCCCGGCCGAGCCACCCCTTTTCTCGGTACTCCGTGACTGTGAGGGTCGGCATATCTCCGACACCCCGCCGGTCGAGGTTTCTGGTCGTGGCATGATGGATTGCGTGCGTTTTGCGCCAGACGTCATAGGGCGTCAGCGTGATCACGCCGATAACGCGACCGATCCAGTCGCACAGGCGCCGACTGCGAAACAGGGACCCGTGACCGCAATCGTGCTGGATCATGAACAGTCGGACGAGGAACGCCGCATTCACCAGTGCCAGGGCCATTGCCAGCGCCGTACTGATCGAGAGCATCCACCAGGCGACCGCCCATATTGCCACGAACGGTGCCACTGTCACGGTCAGCTCGAAGATACTTCGCGAATGGATTGGCTGTCGGTATTTCGCCATCGCCCGCGACCAGTCTGACGGAGCCAAATTGGGCTCTTCCCGCATCAGATCAGTCTGACCGGCAGCATTTCGCGTGCCCGGCTCCTTATCCGTAATGGACGAGGCCCGCGCTTGTACTGGGGGCTGCGGCGCGCTCAGAGGCTGAGCTTTGCGGACTCGGTTGGTGGTCTGATCCGGTATCTCTTCTCGATCTCGCCCTTGGCGACGACTGTTGGTTGAATGGGACGAAAGCTTCATCGGCAATAGAAATCCTGTTTGATTGAGCGTTTACACTTGCGGCCTCCGAACGGAGTTGCCACCAGCGATGATCTGGTTGATGAGTGCCGCAACAGATCGGTGCATTTCCGTTTCGGCCTCCGATCCCTTTGCGTTCTCATGGGTTGCTGCGGCGTCGCGAAGAACACCTACGATCTCATGCTCCGGCAGCAGTCCGCCATCGTTCATGGCAAGCAGAAGTGCTTCGCAGATTGAAAGGGCGGCCTGTCCTGAATGCTCGTTCGCCGTAGACATCTTCGGAATTCCCTTCTTGTTTCGCGATCTAGGCTGAATTCGCGCCGGACCTATCCGTACTTCTCGCACGAAATGAGCTATGCTGGACTGATCGAGAGCAGTTGAAGAAACGATTTCCACGCGGCTGACGGAACTGTCAGGGAGAAGCTATGACACCATTCGTGACCAGCCCCCTGACCCGCAAACTTTCGGCCTTTGTCGCTTTGTCAAAGGCGGAGTTGGATGTGCTCAAGCGCCTGCACCAACGTCGCCGCTCTTTCGTTGCGGGGCGTGATATGGTGCATCAGGGCCAGTCGACTCAGGCCGCCTATATTCTATCCGCAGGTTGGGTCTGTTCCTACAAGCTCCAGCCTGGCGGGACACGCCAGATCGTGGATTTCCAGGTGCCGGGGGATTTTCTGGGACTGCGCAGCTTGCTGTTGCGCACCTCGGATCACAGTTTCGAACCTATCGTGGAAATTGAGGCCGCTGAAGTGTTGAAGAGCGACCTTCTTAATGCGTTCGCGCAGACCCCTCGCTTGGCGACCGCCATACTCTGGGCGGCGTCAAGGGATGAGGCGATGGTGGTGGAACATCTCGTCGGGATCGGCAGACGCGATGCTGACGCCCGCATGGCGCACTTCCTGCTGGAACTGGGATCGCGGCTTGTGCTGGTGGGAATGGGGACTGAGGATGGGTATGATTGCCCGCTGACCCAGTATCACCTGGCAGATGCCTTGGGGCTTAGTGCGATTCACGTGAACCGCGTCCTGCGGCAGCTTCGCGAGAACGGACTGGTGACCTTTCGGGACGGCCGCGTGACGTTTCACGACTATGAGGGGCTGGTGGAACTTGCCGAGTTCGATCCGGCGTATCTGGATCAGAGCGGCCCGCTCCTGAAATGAGAGGGCCGCCCTCCGCTAAGCGAGGGGCGGCCAAGGTTTGCATCAGGTGTCGGATGTCATGAGAGCTTCTCGCTCGCCGCATCAAGTTCCTTGTTGGCCTCGGCGTCGTTCTTCGCCGTGTTCGCCTTCTCGGCTGCCTGGTAGTGCCTCAGCGCCGCATCCTTCTTCGGGCCGGCGGGCGCCTGGTCACACGCGGCTTTCACGGAGGTCATCTTCTCGGCAGTCTTGTTCTGTTCGGAAGTCATTGGAATTTTCCTTTCCTGGACGTTCCGAGAATAAGAAGCGTGCCGACATGCCGACACTGTAGGGCATCGACACGCCCACACGCTTCTCGGGTACTCGGAAAAATGCACCACCAAATATTCGGCGGGCACGTCTCTTCTAACCGTGCCAGAGCCTCGCCGCACTGACGCAGGTTAGTCCCGGCGCCCGCGGCAGGTCGATTGCCTCTGCGGTTCTTAAATCACCACAGTTTGCTGGTGGGAAATCCTCAGCCAGGTGTCCTCATCATTGAGGTACGTTGAGGCGCAAAGCGCTTTGTAGATCGGCACGTCGGTTTTTTCAGCCGAGACCCGGTAAGTGAGGATCGCGATGTCACCGCATCGCGTCACGCGCCGTTCGGCCATGACGACGGAACGCCAGCCGGTCCTTTCGCGAAGATGGGGCCAGATCTGGTCGCCCTGGAGGATGCCGGGCGGATAGGGGAAGACCATAACGGCGTTGGTTGCTGTGGTCGCCTGCGCACTGTCGGCGCCGCTGGTCCAGAACTGTTCCTCCATGTCCCAGAGTTTGCCCTGTTCGTGTGGAGAAAGCGTACCGGACTTGTGCGCTGCATGGTCCGGTCTCCTCGCGGTCGCGGTTGAAACGGTCATTCGCCTGACCCCGACCCGCCAACCATGAACATCTGAAACAGCACAAAGATGATCGCGAGCACCGCCCAGATCGCTCCGCTTGTTCCTGGGCGGCCATCGGCCACCGTCGACGCAGTGCGCTGCAGGGCACCTGACGTCCGGCCTTCAGGAAGCAGCTGGCTCAAGTCTCGTGCGACCCTGCCATGATCGCTTGCGAGGGTGGGAACATCCTGAAACCGGGCAAGCAGCGTTCCCAACCGCGCGCGCGCGCCGTCGTGTCCTAGCGTGACCAGTTCAGCGGTTTCGTTCCATGGATCGAGACCGAGCCGCGCGAGCGTGGAGAGCACAGTCACGGCATAGCCGTTCCGGTCCTCGCCGACGGTAGCATGGAGAAACCGATCAAACTCGGGCGGGTGCGGGTTGAGAACATTGAGGTCGGCCATCGCCAATCCTTTCAAGGGTTGCAGGAACGCAGATCGCCCCTGTTTCCCAAAGGATACGCGCAGGTCGGTCTCGCCGCCCTTACACAGGTCAGTGCGGGCGACTGCCCAAAGGACGGGGTCGCAGCCGGTTCGGTGCCCGGGACTAACATGCGTCAGCACCAGTCGGACGATCCCGAGGTACAAGACACTAAATCGTTCGACTGGTCAGGTCCGGAATCCAAGGGGCCGTCAACAGTGGCAAGCGACGGATCTGCCAAAATCGTGGAGGCCAGAGATGAGCGTGCGTTCATCCAGTTTGAGGGTGACTTTCCTGCACCCGTTCAGCCTAGCCGATTTTCCGGACGAACTTCCGGCCGGGGACTACGAAGTCCTGATTCAGGAACAACTTCTCCGCGGGCAAGGTTTCGAAACGTATCAGAGGACGGCGATCCATATGACCGTTCCTGGCAGAGGAGATCGGGCGGGTTGGATGGAACTGTACAAGATATCAGAGCGCGACCTGAATGAGGCGCTGAGCCGGGATCAGGGTCCCACTGAGATGAACAACCACAGCGAAGCGGCGCTTTCTCCGCAGGAGGACTTGAAATGAATACTCCCGAATGGCTCAAACCCGGCATCTATGGTGCTGTGATCGGTGCTGTCTTTGTCGGCGTCGTCGGATTTTCATGGGGTGGCTGGGTGACCGGCGGCACCTCGAATGACAGGGCGGTGGCGATGTCACGTAACGATGTCGTCGCCTCAATGGTACCGGTCTGCCTCGACATGGCGCGGTCAGACCCGGCTCGGGCGGACAAGCTTGCAACGATCCGGGCAGCTTCAACCTACCAGAAGCGCGACGCTCTCATGACAGCCGGCTGGGCGACGATGCCAGGAACCGATGCCCCAGACCGAGACATTGCGCAAGCCTGCCTGAAGGAACTGGACCTCTGAGGTCATGCCGTTCAGAGCCGACGATGTGATGGCGCAAACCGGGTCGCACCGTCAAACGCGCGAGCCAGGCATCGCCCCGAGTGCCAAAACCGAGATAGGAGCTTGCGATGCCTTCTGATGATAATGGACCGGAAGATCGCGGACCTTGGAAAAACAAGCAGACCCGCGTTCCCCCTGAGGTTGATGCAATTCTCAGGCGGGGCCGGGATCGGCTGCACGGCATCCTGCCGGACGGTCTGCCACCGGTGAAGCGTCTTGCAATCGGGGCCGCCATTGCGCTTGCGGCGTTTGGGGCGTGGACCTCATATTACACGGTGCCGAGCGACTCCGTCGCAATTGTCCAACGGTTCGGGAAGTACGCGGCCGAGGTCCCTCCGGGGCTGCACTTCAAGATCCCGTTCGGGATTGACGTGACCACGTTGGTCCCGGTCAAGCGCCAGCTGAAACAGGAGTTCGGGTTCACGACTCCGGGTGCCTCCGATCCCTATCAGAGCCCGACGGACGGTCGCCGCGAGACCGAGATGGTGACTGGCGATCTCAACGCCGCGCTCGTGGAGTGGGTGGTGCAGTACCGGATTTCCGAACCTCGGAAATTTCTGTTCGAGGTGCGTGAGCCGAGCGCGACCCTGCGTTACGTCTCGGAGTCCGTCATGCGCGAAGTCGTGGGAGACCGCACAGTCGACGAGGTGATCACCGTCGGGCGCCAGGAAATCGAAAGCGAAGCCCTGCTGAAGATGCAGGCGCTCGCGACCAAATACGCGATGGGCATCAGCATCGATCAGGTACAGCTGAAGAATATCAATCCGCCCCAGCCGGTTCAAGCCTCGTTCAACGAGGTCAACCAGGCACAACAAGAGAAGGAGCGGATCATCAACGAGGCCCGCCGCGAATACAACCGCGTCATACCTCTGGCCGAAGGCGAAAAGGACCAGCGCATCCGCGAAGCCGATGGTTATCGCCTGAGGCGGATCAACGAAGCCGAGGGCGATGCGGCCCGATTCATGGCGCTCCTCACGGAATACCGTCTGGCGCCCGAAGTGACCCGGCGCCGGATCTACATCGAAACCCTTCAAGATGTTCTGCCGGGAATTGGCTCCAAGATCATTGTCGACGGGTCCACGGCAAGCATCCTGCCGCTTTTGAACCTTGACCGACAGACAGGAGAGCAACGATGAAAACCCTTTCGCTTATTGCCTCGGGGATCGCGGTTGCCGGGGTCGTCGCTGCGTCATCCGCCGTCTACACGGTCGGCGAGGTCGAACAGGCCATCATCACCCAGTTCGGCAAGCCGGTCGGCGCGCCGATCACCGAGGCTGGTCTCAAGTTGAAACTCCCCTTCGTTCAGGAGGTCAACCGGATCGACAGCCGGGTTCTGGAGTGGGACGGCTCGCCGTCGGACATGCCCACCAAAGACAAGCTCTACATCTCAGTCGATCTCTTCGCGCGCTGGAAGATCACCGATCCTCTGCAGTACTTTCTGCGCCTGCGCGACGAGCGCAGCGCCCAGTCGCGCCTCGATGATATCCTCGGTAGCGAGACGCGGAACGCCGTCGCCAAGCACGAACTTATCGAGATTGTGCGCACGACCAGGGGCCGGACACCTCTTCGGGACACGCTTCTGACTGATCAGGAGCTGGCGCAGGACATTGGCGCACTGGTTCCCATCACCAAGGGGCGGGCGCTGGTCGAGCAGCAGATCTTCGAGGCGGCCGCGGAAAAGGTGCGCGTTTTCGGGATCGAGCTTCTCGATATCCGCTTCAAACGCATAAACTACAACGAAAGCGTGCGACCCAAGATCTATGACCGCATGATCTCGGAGCGCCGGCAGATCGCCGAACGCTTCCTGTCTGAAGGCAACGGCGAAGCGGCCCGTATTCAAGGCAACAGGGTGCGGGATCTGAACAAGATCCAGTCCGAAGCCTATCGCGCCGTCGAGGAAATCCGCGGTGCCGCCGATGCCGCAGCAGCGGCAATCTATGCGGGCGCTTACAATGTCGATGCCGTTTCGGTCGAATTCTACGATTTCACCCGAACCATGCAGGCCTACGGCGACATGATCTCGGACGACACAACGCTTGTCCTGACGACGGACAGCGATCTGTTCCAGTTCCTGCGCGGCATGCAGGGCGAGGCAAACCCCTTCCTCGATCCCGGCAGTGACCCGGGCGACGGTGGCGTGGCGTCAACCGGCAGGGCCCGACCAGCGCAAGACCCCGCGACGCCAATCTTGACACAGACGGAGGTCGAAGCAGGCCGGTAGGTTCATGTTGGAAGGTTTCAAGCATGAATTGAGGGTATCAATTGGGAAGCACGTCAATGACATCTGGACCACCGAGGTCGGTTTCTGTCCGCTTCTGAGCAAGACACACCCACTTAAATTCCGTGCCCCTAACCTGGGTCAGCGCACGATTTACGCTTGGCTGTTAGGTAGATGGCAAGAGCTGGATCGCGATGAGGCGAGGGCCTGCCTGCACACGCTCGAGCACACGAGATCCAGCGTCACAGCATGCAGCGTGAAGGATGATACGCCATGACATCAGTGAAAGATCTTACCAAGACGGCCGCAGAGACAACCGATCTTGAACGTCGTGTACTGGCCCATGAACGGATCCTGCAAGCTCTGATCGCCTACATGGCCCGTACGGAGCCGCGGTTCATCGATCATTTGAGAGAACGGTTCGTGGAACCGATGAGATTGACCCGGCACGAACATGACCACCGCGAAACCGACGACTACGCGGAAGAGTTCATTCGCGCCGTGATGCTCCTCGGAGAAGTGCGCGCGCCCAACGCGAAGGAGCCGGAGATGACCGAAAAGCAACCTGAGCAACCGAAAAGCAGAGGAGAAAAGGGGTCTTTCATGGACCGGCCAACGCAGCGCGATTGGGTTCAGGTAAACGAAAGAAACGGCATCTGGGAGGTTAAGGTAGATGGTAAGTTCCGCGGCGACTACCACGAGAAGGAGCATGCCCTTGCGGCTGCGGCCTTGCACAAATTGTCGCCCCGATGACCGTTAGTACTCATCCGACAGTCCCACAGGACTTCTCGATCCAGGTGGCCGAGAACGAAGGCATGCCATCGAGATCGAACTCCAGGGGCTCCCCGCCAATGCCCGCTCGACGGTTGACCGGAACGCTGACGCTAGGGCTATCGAAGACCCGCGCGGCAACCCGCGGACTCTGGTCCGCCAAGGAACAAGTTGCGATGAAACATCCCTTGACGAGGCTGATCGCGAGGACGGCAGCCATAGCCGGTGTGATCGCCTCTTTCGCCTTTCCCGTGCTTGCGCAGGATGGAACCGGCCCAATGCCGGAGAACGCCCAGCCGCGCAGCTATGGCGGCGGATGGGTCTGCGATCTAGGTTTCCGTGTGGAGGGCGCCGAATGCCTGCCTCTCGATATCCCTGAGCATGCCTATCCAACCGGGCGCTCCTACGGGACGGGGTGGGAGTGCGACCGAGGGTACGAGGAGGTGGACGGGACGTCGTGCAATCCCATCCCGGTCCCCGCCAATGCCTTCCTCCGGTCTTCCGGCTACGATTGGCAATGCGAACGCGGGTTCCGGCAGGAGGACGAGGCATGCGTGCCCATCGTTCTTCCCGAGCGTGCCTACCTGACAGAAGATAACTCGGGGACGGGATGGACCTGTGATCGTGGCTATGAGGCTGTTGCAGGGACATGTTTGCCGATTGCTATGCCAGCGAACGCGTATCTGACCAACGCAAACTATGGAGACGCCTGGGATTGCGAGCGAGGCTTCGTCAAGATCGACGACCGATGCGACGCCGTTGTCGTGCCATCGCATGCCTATCTGGACGAGGCATCCTATGGACCGGGCTGGAGCTGCGAGCGCGGATACGAGCCGCTGAATGGCGCCTGCGTCGCCATCGATCTGCCAGAGAACGCCTATCTCGACCGATCCGGCAACCGGTGGAGCTGCAATCGAGGCTTCCGGCTCTCGGACGGGATGTGCATCCTTGGACGGTGATGCGGATGTTTCTCGTCGTGGCAGGTCCGGCATGCGCGTCCGCATCGGGTGCCGTCTGCGATACAGCTTCCCGCAGCCGACGCCGCTGATTGCGATGCTGAACGTCCACTACTCGCGCTTTGGCGATCTGGAGCGTGCCGATTACCTCGTGACGTCGCCAAGCGTGCCGCTCGAAAGCTACCGCGACGGCTTCGGCAACTGGTGTACGCGCCTCCTGGCTCCGGCGGGTGACTTCGCGCTGTCAACGGATGGCATCTTCCGCGACTATGGTCGACCCGATCCCGCGTCCCCTGGCGCGCAGCAGCACGCGGTCCAGGATCTGCCTTTCGAGACCCTCGTGTTTCTTCGGGGCAGCCGGTATTGCGATACCGATCTTCTTTCGGAGGAGGCGTGGCGTCTTTTCGAGACCACGCAACCCGGTTGGTCCCGCGTTCAAGCGATCTGCGATTTCGTGCACGGACATGTCCGCTTCGACTACATGCAGGCGAAAGCGACGCGCACCGCATCGCAGGCAATGGCCGAGCAACAGGGCGTCTGCCGCGACTTTGCCCATCTTGCCATCGCTTTGTGTCGCTGCATGAACATTCCTGCACGCTACTGCACAGGATATCTGAGCGACATCGGTGAACCTCTCCCTCATCCGCCGGGGGACTTCGCCGCGTGGATGGAGATCTTTCTCTCTGGCGAATGGCACATGTTCGACCCGCGGAACAACAAGCCGAGGTTCGCGAGAATTCTGATTGCACGCGGGCGCGATGCCGCCGATGTACCGCTGACCCAGACATTCGGTGAAAATACGTTAACGGAATTCAAGGTCTGGACGGATGAACTGGCCTGAATGATCTTGGCCTCCTTTTCGATACACCATCGTAAATCACGTCGCCAATCCCCATATATGAAGTACCGATGTCAAACATCCCGGTCCGTCATGGATGAGGAGTTGGCGCCGGCCAATCAAAGGATTGATGACATGTCCTTCAAGGACCTGACCGCCAGGGCTGCGGCTGCGTTAAAGCCCAAGCCTGCGAAAACAGCAACGACCCCTGCCAAGGAGACCGAGCCCAAGGCCGCTGGCAAGAAACCACCCGCGAAGTCCAAGACATCTTGAGATTTGCACCGGCCACGCGCCCAATTCTCAACGGGCGCGCGGACCACCCACAGCAACAAGGGAAAGGTCCATACTAATGGAAGAATTGACGAGCAAGACCATTGCGGTTTTTTCCCGCCCTTTCACCGTTCCGGGCTTCAACGAGATGCTTCCGGCGGGAGAGTACGAGATCGAAACGGAATTGGTTTCTCCCCCGGATCAACAGGATCCTGCAGCCTGGAAGGCCTCCGTCATGGTGAAACTTCATCCCCGGGCATCGCATCCTGGACTTGCGAGGACCCTGACCGTTTCTCTCGCTGACCTCGACCACGCGAGAGCCAGGGACAAGCTGACGGGCAGGGAGTTGTCCGACGTCTTCCTCGAGGAAATGCTGGCTGATCCGATGGTGCGTCTCGTGATGGAGGCAGATGGCGTCTCCGCCGCGCATCTGAGACATCTCTACTCCAGGCTCGGAACACCTGATCAGAGCTTGAATGTGCCGGTGCCGAAGAAGACCACCCAAAGGACGCAGGAAGAAGGTGCGATCCGGACCGCCGAAAACGAAGGTATGCCATCGCGACCGGACCCGGCGCCGTCCTTGCGCACCCGTCTGGCTGCGGGGGAAACGTGATGGCGGACGAGGCCATCGCCGAAGGTGACATACCGGACATCGCGACCCCATGGGCCGTGGGTGACGTTCCGCAAGACCGCAAATGCCTGCGATGTGAAACTTCGTTCTGGAGCGAAGGCTTCGGCGAGCGCATTTGCAGGCGCTGCAAGGGTCTGAACGCCTGGAGAAACGCCGTGCCCGTAAGCCCGGGCGCATCTCGCCGCCGCTGATCCCCACAGCCGCGCGCCGTCTTCCTCAAACCTAACTGGAACATCATTTTGGCCTGCCTCGACATCGTTCACACCACAACCTACCGATACCGTCACGAGGTGTCTCTCGGGCCGCACAGGTTGATGCTGCGTCCCCGCGAAACAAGGGAATTGCGACTACTTGCGCATGCCCTCTCCATTTCTCCAACGGCGACGGTAACCTGGGCGCATGACGTGGCCGGCAACGCCATCGCCACCGCCGTCTTTGACGGCCTGACAGATCATCTGGTGATCGAGAGCCGCGCTTCCGTGGAACTCACCGCGCCAGCCTGGCCGGTCTTTGCCATCGCTGCCTCGGCTGCCCAGTACCCCTTTGTCTACGCCGCCGACGAATGGACGGATCTGGGTGCATTGACGGTACCGCAATACTGCGATCCAGACGGCCGCCTTGCCCGATGGGTCGAGGGATTTGTCATGGCACGCCCGACCGACACGCTGTCTTTGCTGAAGGACATCAGCAACGGCGTTTCCACGCAAATTCTTTACCAGAGCCGCGATGACGAAGGCACCCAGTCGCCGATCGAGACCCTTGACCGGCGATGGGGCTCTTGTCGAGATTTCGCGGTCCTGCTTGCCGAGTCAGCCCGCCGACTTGGCTTTGGCGCCCGCATCGTCTCGGGCTATCTGTCCGATCCCGAAATGAGCCTCGTTGGGTCGCTGGGTTCAGGGTCTACCCATGCTTGGGTCGAGATATTTGTCCCCGGTGCTGGATGGATTGCCTTCGATCCAACGAACCGGAGCGTCGGGTCTCAGAACCTGATTCCAGTCGCAGTCGGGCGCGGCATTCACCAAATCGTGCCGGTCTCGGGCAGTTTTTCAGGAGGGAGGGGTGCCCTTTCTGATCTTGCGGTCGGAGTTGAGGTGCGACTTGCAGCACACGATGATGCAGCTGCTATGATGGATTCGACAGTTTTGTATTTAAATACAGAAGCTTAATGGATGTCGTGAGCGCTGTATATGCAACTTGAAGTCGCGCTATGGCGCGCTTCGCTCAGCGATTGGCGGTTGCGTCGATCTGGTCTATTTGAAGTCTGTTTGAACCTATGAATTCATTTTTTGCTCTAAAGCCCGTCATCGGGTAGCTCGCGATTTTGAAAGCGGCGATACGACGTTCCCTATCACAGCCGCGGTTCACCTTGCGATTTTGACTCTCGTCGCACCGAAACACGGTGCTGACCGAGATCAGGGTTTCCGCGGGGCGTTTGCGCCACCATCGCGGCAACACCAGAATCGACGCATGATGGATCACAGGTATGAACGCAACGACGCTCGCTCCGGAACTGGCCCAATCTGGGCTAACTGCAGCCGAGGCGAAGGCGCGCCTGACCGCAGACGGGCCCAATGAATTGGCGACGACACAGCGAAGGTCCCCGTTTCGCATCGTGCTGGATGTTCTGAAAGAGCCGATGCTGGTACTGCTTTTGGTTGGAGGCGTGGTTTATCTTTTACTGGGAAGCAGGGCCGAAGCGCTGATCCTTCTGGCCTTCGCCTGCATGTCCATCGGCATCACGGCGGTGCAGGAGGCGCGGACCGGTCGGGTGCTTGAGGCGCTGCGCGATCTGTCCAGCCCGCGTGCGCTGGTGGTCCGGGATGGCGCCCGCCTGCGTATCGCCGGACGCGAAGTGGTGCGAGGCGATCTCATCGTTCTGTCCGAGGGCGACCGGGTGCCTGCCGACGCTTTGTTGATCGAGTCCACAGACCTGTCAGCGGATGAGTCGC
This sequence comes from Ruegeria sp. YKSF57, assembly GCF_059612585.1. Lineage (NCBI taxonomy): Bacteria > Pseudomonadati > Pseudomonadota > Alphaproteobacteria > Rhodobacterales > Roseobacteraceae > Ruegeria > Ruegeria sp. YKSF57. The sequence goes on from NZ_JBXWQW010000008.1 coordinate 79,324, forward strand.
TTTTGACAGGTGAGGCCGAGGCGGTCCGTAAGAAGGTGGGAACGGGAGAAGTCGATGTGCGCCCCGGCGGCCACGACCTGCCGCAGGTTTTTTCCGGCACGCTGATCGTGCGGGGATCGGCGCTGGCCGAGGTCACAGCTATTGGTGCCGAAAGCGAGATTGGCAAGATTGGCAAAAGCCTGAGCCAGATCGAGCCCGAGACGCCGCATTTGCAAAGCCAGATGCGGCACCTTGTGATTGCCATGGCTGGAATAGGCATAGGCATAAGCGCAGTTGTGGTAGCGCTCTACGGTTTCTTGCGCGGCGGCTGGCTGGATGCCCTGCTGGCCGGGATCGCGGTCGGCATGGCGATGCTGCCCGAAGAGTTTCCGATGGTCCTTGCGGTTTTCATGGCAATGGGGGCCTGGCGCATTTCCAAGGCCCGAGTGCTGACGCGCCGCGCCTCCGCCATTGAAGCTTTGGGGTCGGCAAGCGTGCTGTGCACTGACAAGACCGGGACTCTTACCGAGAACCGCATGACAATTGTCACCTTGCAACTGGTCGATGGCTCAGCCCACCAGATTGCAGGGAAAGTGCCCTTGCCCCCCGCCTTTCGCGAGCTGGCCGCGGCGGGTGTCATGGCCTCGGCACTCGAGCCGTTCGATCCGATGGAAGTGGCGTTTCACGCACTGGCGGCTGACGACCTGCGGGAAGGTGAAACCTTGCCGGGGGCAGGGCGGACCCTGATCCGCAGCTATCCGCTATCCCCCGATCTTTTGGCAATGTCGCAGGTCTGGCAGGCCGGTGATGGCTTTGCCATAGGTGCCAAGGGCGCGCCCGAGGCGATTGCCGATCTGTGCAAACTGGAACCAGATCAGCGCGCGGTTATCAAGGCGCAACTGGACGCGATGGCCGCCAAGGGTCTGCGCGTTCTGGCTGTGGCCGAGGCATCATGGCCAATGGGGCAAGACCTGCCCGAGACGCAGACCGGGTTTACCTTTCGGCTTCTGGGCCTCGTGGGTCTGGCTGATCCGTTGCGCGGCTCGGTGCCCGCCGCGGTGGCTGAATGTCAGGCCGCAGGGATTCGGATCATCATGATCACCGGCGACCATCCGGTAACATCGCGCGCGATTGCCGCTGAGGCGGGGTTGCGCGGCGATGTTGTGCTGACGGGCGATGATCTTTCCGCGATGGCCGATGATGACCTTGCCAAGGCGGTCACGAGTGTGACGATCTTTGCCCGTATCCTGCCCGAACAAAAGCTGAGGATCGTCAATGCCCTGAAGGCCGAAGGTGCCGTCGTGGCGATGACTGGCGACGGTGTGAACGACGCACCCAGCCTCAAGGCCGCCGATATCGGCGTGGCGATGGGCGAACGTGGCACGGATGTTGCGCGCGAGGCAGCGTCGATTGTCTTGTTGGACGATGATTTCGGCTCGATCGTCACAACGGTACGGCTGGGGCGGCGCATCTATGACAACCTGCGCAAGGCGATGAGCTTTATCCTCGCCGTCCATGTGCCGATTGCGGGCCTTGCGCTGATGCCGCTGCTGTTCGGGATGCCGCTTTTGTTTGGCCCGGTTCATATCGCCTTTCTGGAGATGGTGATCGACCCTGTCTGTGCGCTAGTCTTCGAGGCCGAGCGCGAAGAGGACGGCGTGATGCAGCGCCCGCCGCGTCCGGCGGATGAGCCACTGTTTTCCTGGCCCACAGTGGTCTGGAGCCTACTTCAGGGCGTGATGGTGCTGGGTGTTGCGGGGTCTGCCGCGTGGTTTGCGCCGGGCTATGGCCTTGACCCCGATCAGGTGCGCGGACTGGCGTTCGCCACGCTGGTTCTGGGCGTCGTGGCGCTGATCCTGATTGATCGGTCCAACTCCAACTCAATCCTGTCGGCGCTCTTGCGACCCAACAAGGCGCTGGCGGTTGTGCTCCCGATCATCGCGTCACTGCTGGCAGTGACGCTCTTTTGGGCACCGGCGCGTGATCTGTTCGGCTTTGGCGTACTAAGTGGCGTCTGGCTGGCCGTGCCGCCCTTGGCCGGGATCGGGGTTTTGCTGGCGCTGGAGGCGCTGAAGCCGTTCTGGCGCATGGTCTTGAGCGCGAGCGAACCGGCGGCGGTGAAAGCGGAACCAGCTTGATCGACTGTTCTGCCGTCTGGTCCCGTAGCCGCTAGAGATCGACGCGCCGCAACCTAAGCGCGTTGGTGATGACCGAGACGGAGGACAGACTCATCGCCGCCGCCGCAATCATCGGTGATAGCAACAGGCCGGTGACGGGGTACAACAAACCTGCAGCAATCGGCACGCCAAGCGCGTTATAGGCGAAGGCGAAGAACAGGTTTTGCTTGATGTTGCGCAAGGTGGCGCGGGCCAGTTTCCGCGCCCGCACGATGCCCATCAGATCGCCACCGAGCAGAGTGATGCCTGCGCTCTCCATCGCGACGTCGGCTCCGGTGCCCATGGCAATACCGACGTCTGCCGCGGCTAGGGCAGGGGCGTCGTTCACCCCGTCGCCCGCCATCGCGATCTTGTGGCCAGCCTTGCGCAACTCGTCGATCAGCACCTTCTTGGCTTCCGGCAGGACACCCGCACGCACCTCGTCGATGCCCAGCTCGCCTGCCACAGCCTGCGCCGTGCGTTCATTGTCGCCGGTTGCCATGATGACCCGCAGGCCCAGAGCATGAAGTTCCTTGATGGCCTGCGCGGTGCTGTCCTTGATCGGGTCGGCCACGGCCACGATACCCACGAGGGTTCCATCTGCCGCGATGAACATAGCCGTCTTTCCCTCGGCGCGAAGGGCGTCGGCCTTTTCCTCGGCCGCGCCCGTGTCCAGTCCCATCTCCTTCATCATCGCCGCGTTGCCGAGGGCGACTGAGCGTCCGTCGATTGTACCCTGAACACCCTTGCCGGTGAGCGCCTCGAAATCTGATGCTTCTTGCCGGGCGGCGTCTACCGCTTCGGCCCCCTCCACGATCGCTTCGGCCAGCGGGTGTTCCGAGCCGCGTTCCAGTGCCGCGGCCAGTGACAGCAGCTCGGCCTCGGCCACATCCCCCAGCACCACTATATCGGTCAGCTTCGGCTTGCCCATGGTCAGCGTGCCGGTCTTATCGACGATCAGCGTGTCGACGCCCGCCATGCGTTCCAGCGCCTCGGCATCCTTGATCAGAACGCCAGCCTGCGCGCCCCGCCCCGCCGCCGTTGTGATCGAGCTCGGTGTCGCCAGCCCAAGCGCGCAGGGGCAGGCGACGATCAGCACCGACACGGCTGCGGCCATGGCAAAGACCAGCGCGGGTTCGGGGCCGAAGATCATCCATAGGGTAAAGGCAGAGATCGACACCCCGACCACGGTTGGCACGAAGATTGCCGAGACCCTGTCGGCCAGACCCTGGATCGGCGCACGCGACCGCTTCGCATTCGACACCATTTCAACAATCTGCGCCAGCACGGTATCGGCACCGACCTTGCTCGCTTCGATCACAAGGCTGCCGTTCTTGTTGATCGTGGCACCCGTTACAGCATCGCCCAGACTTTTTTCCACCGGCATCGACTCGCCGGTCAGCATACTTTCATCCAAGGAGGATCGCCCCTCGATCACCACGCCATCGACCGGGACCGCATCGCCGGGTCGCACACGCAGGCGATCGCCCTCTATGATGGAGTCCAACGGAACGTCGCTTTCGGAGCCATCTGCCTCGATGCGCCGCGCGGTCTTTGGCGCGAGATCAAGAAGCGCTCGGATCGCATCGCCCGTGCGTTCGCGCGCGCGCAGTTCCAGTACCTGGCCAAAAAAGACCAGCGCCACGATCACCACCGATGCTTCGAAATAGGTGCCGACGCCATCGCCCGTACGATACTGCGCGGGGAACAAGTCTGGCAGGAACACCGCGAATAGCGAGTAAATATAGGCTGCCGCGACGCCAAGCGAGATCAGCGTCCACATGTTCGACGACCTGTTGACGACCGAAGCCCATCCCCGTTTGAAGAACGGCAACGCGGCCCAAAGGACGACGGGCGTCGCCAGCGCAAACTCAAGATAGCCCGCGGTCTTAGCCCCAAGCCAGTCGCGCACGGGCAAACCCACCATCGGCCCCATCGTCAGCACGATCAGCGGGGCAGCCGCAGCCACCGAGATCCACATGCGGCGGGTGAAGTCGATCAACGCTTGATTCGGCTCGTCCGTCGGCTCCATCGGTTCAAGCGCCATGCCGCAGATCGGGCAGGCGCCCGGCGCATCTCGGATGATCTCGGGGTGCATCGGGCAGGTATACTGACCGTTGGCCGGGGTGGCCTTGTCTTGCCGCTCAGGGTCACCAGAGGCATATGATGACGGATCAGCCTTGAAGGTGGTCTGACATTTCTCCGAGCAGAAATGGAAGGTCTCGCCCTGAAACTCGGCGTGCCGCCCGTCGGGTTTGACCGCGACCGTCATCCCGCAGACCGGGTCCTTTGCCGTCTCGGCTCCCGCCGGAATGTCGGGCGCGGCGTGAGGATGATCGTGATCCATGGGGTGCCAGCCTTTCTGGTTCTGTTGCAGTTTTACGCCTCCAGTGATCGGCCCTGCCGGAACCTTCGCTCCGAGAGGTCGGCGGCAATCCCCACATGACCGCAGGGCACGGTCACGCGGCCGGAGCCTGTGTCGTCAGGCCCAGCACCAGCCAGTCCTGCATTCCGCCGCGGTAGTAATATATTTTTTCCGGCGGAAAGCCGTTGTCGACCATTGCGTGCATCGCGATCGAACTCTGAGGGCAGGCCGGGCCATTGCAAAACGCCACGACTTTCTTGGCGGCGTCACAATTCCAACCTGACGATGAACGTACACATCCCAGCACGTCCAGACGGTCGGCAACTTCTCCAAACGGAATTGACATGCTTCCCGGAATCGTTCCCTTCAGCCGCCAATCGGGATCTCGCATGTCTACCACGACATGGTCGTCATCTCCCAGGCAGTCCAGAACCTCAAGCTCCCCGACAGGTGTAACGCCGTCTATCGGAACCATCGGTTGCAGATACCCGGTAATGAGTTGCATGTCGTTCCGGTGGCGTTCGATTCCAACCGGTCCGCCAGTCAGTTCGACCACCCGTTTTGTCTCGTCCGCCGTGATTTCGAGCAGTTCAACCACAATCAATCTCCGGTCCGGTTCTGTTTCATTAAGCTGCCCGCGCCATCAGCACCTTCAGAGTCTCGCGCTGCATCAGGCTCCGGGTGTCGGCCAAGACCGACAGTTCAAACCACCCGACCCCGAATGCGGCGAACCCCAAGACTGCAATCGCAGCAAGGATGACGGCGCGGAGGTTCGTCTCAAATTGCCTCGACGGCCGTCGCCAGAAGGTCGCGGAGCTCGCCCGCGACGGCCGTCAGTTCAGCGTTTTCGATAGCCTTCACCGACGCCACCGGGTCGACGGCGCTGAAGGATCTTCGGGGAAGACAAAGACATCGGAGACCTCAGCCCTTAAACCGCGACATGGCACTGCTGAAAGAGCTGGAGAGGCTGTCCCACGCTTTGTCGAAGCCTGACTTCATGTCGTGCCAGGCGTCGTCACTGGCTTCGCGCAATTCCTTCAGCTTGGCCTCGGCCTCGTCGCGTTGCGTCCGCATTTCTTTGAGCTGCTTTTGATAGTTGATCTTGGCGTCGGCCTCGGCCTCGTCGACCTTGGCCTTCATCTTGTCGATCTCGGCGTTCCACTGGTTGATGCGCGCCTTGGCCTTCTCGATATACTGTTCGCGTTCGGACATTCATGATCTCCTTCTAATTTTGACCTGAAAAACCTGAGAAGTTGAAGCGTAGCTCACAGTTGGGTTTGCCCGACTGACTTGGGTTAGTGACGGCGCACATCTCTGACGTCCATCCTGTGGCTTTGAGTGATGGAGAACGAATAGATGCCCGATACGGAAAAAATGACGCTGCCTGTCGTCGAACTCGCCCGCGAAAATAACGAGTTCCGCAAGGTCCTGTGGACCGGCGAAAAGACACAGCTGGTGCTGATGGCCATCCCCGTGGGCGGCGAGATCGGCGGCGAGGTGCATCAGGGACACGACCAGCTGCTCTACTTCGTCGCGGGCACAGGTGTGGCCAGGATTGGCGATGTGGAAACGGACATCGCCGATGGCGATGTCGGCATCGTGCCCTCGGGCGTCTTCCACAACTTCCGTAATACCGGGTCCGGGATGCTGAAATTGTTCACTACCTACAGCCCGCCTGAGCATGAGCCGGGCACTGAGCACGCCACCAAGGCTGAGGCTGATGCAGACGAATAAGCCCATGAAGGTCGACACCGTCATCGTGGGCGCGGGGAGCGCCGGGCTGTCCGCCCTGCGTGAGGTGCGCCGCTATACCGACGATTTTCTTGTGGTGAACGACGGCCATTGGGGGACCACCTGCGCCGCCGTGGGCTGCATGCCGTCGAAGGCGCTGATCGAGGCGGCGCACGCGTTTCACCGACGCCTGACCTTCGAGGAATTCGGCATTCAGGGCGTTGAGGGGTTGCGCGCCGACATCCCGGCCGTGCTCGCCCGAGTGCGCAGGATGCGTGACGGGTTCGTCAAGGGGCCAGAGAGCGTGCCAGACAAGCTGGGCGACCGCGCCGTTTCGGGCCGCGCGCGACTTCTGGGGCCCGGCCGGCTGGAGGTGAATGGCGACGAGATCGAGGCGCGCGCGATCATCCTCGCGCCGGGCAGCAGCCCTGTGGTGCCCGGACTCTGGCGGAACTTCGGAGACCGAATCCTGACCACGGACAGCCTGTTCGAGCAGGACGACCTGCCCCGTCGCGTTGCGGTGGTCGGTATGGGCGCCATCGGGGTCGAGATGGCCCAAGCCCTGGCCCGGTTGGGGCTGGATGTGTCCGGGTTCGACGCGGCCGAAACGCTGGGCGGCATTGACGACCGTCAGGTGCTGGAGGCTTTCCGTCCCTTGATCGAGGCCGAGATGGGCTTGCATATGGGCGCGTCCGCCGAACTCGAGGACGCGGGCGGCGCGATCCGGGTGAGCGGCGCGGGTGGGGTCTTCGAGGCTGATGCCGTGCTGGTCGCGATAGGGCGTCGCCCCAACATCGATGGGCTGGGTCTGGACACGTTGGGTGTTCCGCTTGACGACAAGGGGATGCCCCGGATCGATCCCGCCACGCTGCGTATCGACGATTTGCAGATGTTTCTTGTCGGCGATGCGAACGGCTATCGCCCGCTGCTGCACGAGGCCGCCGACGAGGGGCATATCGCCGGGCGCATGGCTGCACCGGATGCTTCGGATCACGGATTGTGCCGGCGCACGGCCCTGTCGATCGTGTTTTCATCGCCGCAGGTGGCGCGGATCGGGCCACCTCTGTCGGTTTTGAATGAAGACACCATCGCTACGGGGAGGGCGGATTTCTCGGATCAGCCGCGCGCCCGCATGACCCAGACCGCTGCGGGCTTGCTGCGCGTTCACGCCGAGCGCGAGACCGGGCGGCTCCTGGCCGCCGAGATGTGCGTGCCAGCCGCCGAACACTTGGCGCACCTGCTGGCCCTCGCGGTCGAACGGCAGATGACCGTGGCGGACATGCTGGCCATGCCGTTCTACCATCCGGTGCTGGAGGAGGGTCTGCGCCGTGCCCTGCGCGATCTTGCGGAGGGTGTGGCGGCCGTCGGTGGCTCGGACCTGTCCGACTGCAAGCCGATGGGTCATGATGCCCTGGACTGACGACGGCCCTGTCGTGCCGGTATGATTTGCGTCTTCGATAATGGATGCTGCATCCACCGATGGACACTATCTCCCAGGCACACCGTCGGTCGGGCGGTCAGACTGAACGGTCATCCATGGGAGAAGTTAGCATCATCGGTGTCGATCTGGCAAAGAACGTGTTCCAGTTGCAAGCGGCGTCGGCGGACGGGTCCGTCGTGTTCCGCAAGAAGCTGTCGCGGCTTTAGTTCGGGCGGTTCATGGCGGGGCAGTCTCCGTGCCAGCCCGAGCGCGGCAGTGCAAAGTCACGGTCTGCGGACCGAGTTTCCTCCGGCGATGATCCGACGGATCAGTGCTGCAGCGGCGCGGTGTTTTGCGGCATCGGCCTCGGACCCCACCGCGTTCTCATGGGTTGCCGCGGCGTCTGTCAGAACGCCCATGATTTCTTTCTCGGGCAAAATTTGCGCGTCATTCAGAGCGAGAAGCAGGGCTTCGCAGATGGTAAGTGCAGCCATTCCTGAATGCATTTGGTCGTCCGTCATAGGGTATTGACCTTTCCGACAAGTGCGACGCGGGGGATGCGCCTGCTGCTTACGGAGCAGACTGGCAAGGATTCTGCTATACTGTGCTGATAGACATCAGTCACAGGTGCGATTTCTTTTGTTAGAAATTCAATGTGTGTCGAAGAGGGACAAATGATCGAAAACACCCCACTTGTCCGCAAGCTTGGCGCATTCGTCGCCCTGTCGGATCCCGAACTTTCCGTGCTTGCATCCTTGCACAAACGCCGCCGCACCTTCGTGGCGGGGCGCGATCTTGTCCATCAGGGCCAATCGGATCAGGCTGCCTATATCCTCGCCTCTGGTTGGGCCTGTTCCTACAAGCTTCTTGAGGACGGGCAGCGGCAGATCGTGGATTTCCAGATCCCCGGCGATTTCCTGGGGCTGCGCAGCGTCCTGTTGCATGTCTCGGATCACAGCATCGAGCCAGTGACGGACATCGAGGTGACGGAAATTCATGTTGCCGACCTTCTGGACGCATTTGCGCAAACGCCCCGGCTGGCCACTGCGGTTCTGTGGGCCGCGTCCCGGGACGAGGCGATGGTGGTCGAGCATCTGGTGGGCATTGGACGCCGCGATGCGGCCGAACGCATGGCGCATTTTCTGCTGGAGCTGGGCGCCAGGCTTGCCCTGATCGGATTGGGGAGCAAGGACGGTTATGCCTGTCCGCTGTCTCAATACCTTCTGGCCGACGCGCTCGGGCTGAGCGCCGTCCACGTCAACCGGGTGCTGAGGCAGTTGCGCGAAGCAGGAATGGTTACGTTTCGGGACGGGTTTGTTGCGTTCGACGACTACGACCAACTGGCCAAGTACGCCCAGTTCGATCCGTCTTACATGGATCAAAAGGGCCGCTTCTCCGTTGACGTCGCTGCGCGTTAGCCTGCCGTCAGATGCGGCCAAGCAGCATCAGAATGACGACGATGATCAGAACCGTGCCAAGCACACCGGTCCCGGCATGTCCGAAGCCATAGCCATAACCCCCGAAGCGCCCGCTGAATCCGCCCAGAAGGAAGATGATAAGTAGAACAACGAGTATCGTACCGAGTGACATAGTGATTTCTCCTTTGATGGGGCGCGGCTCGTCATGCGACGGTCCCGGATTTCAAAATTTTGGGGCGTGGTCGACCATTTCAGTTCCCCTCGATGGTCAAGCCGTGCTCATCGATCTTGAGGTCGATGCCGCTTTGGCGTTCCTGATAGTAGAGGTAGCCTGCCCCGACGGCGCAGACGGCAAGCACTCCAATCAAGACGAACAAGAAGTTGCGACTCATTGCCGTCTTCCTTTCAGCTTTCCGGTGTTAGGCGTGTCCGAGGTGAAGTGCATCAAGAGCTCACTCCGATGGCTTTTGACCCACTATTCGTTGCGGCATCCGGGCACGTTCAGGTCTCTGCAAAAGTAACCCGCAGCGCCGCCGATAACAGCGCCGGTAACAGGGCTTCCGCCAGTTGCTCCGGAAATCACCGCGCCGCCTGCAGCACCGGCAACACCGCGTTCTGTATCGCTTCCGAGACATCCACCGAGGCCAAACAAGACCGGCAGGAGAAGAATGGCTTTGAAGTACATCTGATAATCCTTTGGTCTGTTGGGGCGGAAATCTGTTCGATACTCCGGACGGAATTTGGCTCGTGCGCGATCGCCAAGCGGCAGCGTTGGTCTATTTGTTTGTTTCGGGTGTCATTGCATTGTTCTTTCTCGGACGGTCCGGAAACGAGAAACACGCAAGGCAGGGGAACGAGGGGACAACTTGCCTAGCGTGTCTCTGGCTCACTCGTACTGGTACATGTCCACCGATATTCGGCTAACACTCAGACGATCGCACCGCCGTCGTCGAGCCACACTGATACAGGTTGGTCTTGGCCCGTGAATCCGGAGGTTTTTAGGCCGAATTTGGCGTTTCTACTGGTTTTGACCTTATCCGGCAGGATGCGGGTTCCGGCTTTGCCTTCCAAGATCGCGCGAGCGTCTGTCAATTGGCCAATGCCGGCAAGCTTGCCGCTGGCCTGGACAAAGGCGACTGCGGCACCGACCTTCGGACCCATCGACCCCGGTGAGAGCTCGAGGTCGCCCATCGCCTCGGGTGTCGCTGCGCCAATCGCGCTTTGATCCGCCTTGCCATAGTTGCGGAAGACCGCCGGCACATCGGTCAGCAGCAAGAGCGCGTCCGCGCCCAGCCCCAAAGCCAGCAAGGCCGACGTCCGATCCTTGTCGATTACCGCTTCCACGCCTGTCATCTCTCCATCCGCGTTCCGCACGACGGGAATGCCGCCCCCCCCGGCGCAGATCACGGTGTGCCCGCCGGCCAGCAGCACCTTGATTGCGTCCAGCCCCACGATCCTGAGCGGCAACGGCGAGGGAACGACGCGACGCTGGCCACCGGATGCCTCAGTCACCATGGCCCAGCCATGATCTTGCGCCGCCTGCTTTGCTTCGGCCTCTGTGTAAACGGGTCCAATGGGCTTGCTTGGGGTCTCAAACGCCGGGTCTTTCGGATCGACCTCGACCCGGGTCAGGAGGGTGGCGCATTGCGAGCCCTCAGGCAGGGCGTTCATTAGCTCCTGCTCGATCAGATATCCGATCATGCCCTCGGTCTCGGCGCCCAGCACATCCAGCGGCCAGGGCTTTGCCGGATCATAGGCCGCCCCTTGCAGCGCCAGCAAACCGACCTGCGGCCCGTTGCCGTGCGCCACGATGATCTGATGATCGCGGGCCAGGTCCGCCAGCGCGGTTGCCGCGATCCGGACGTTCGTGTGTTGCGCTGCGGCCGTCATAGGCTCGCCTCGTTGCAAAAGCGCGTTGCCGCCAAGGGCCACCACCACCCGCATCTCAGGACCCCATCGTGGCGACAAGAACGGCCTTGATCGTGTGCATTCGGTTTTCCGCCTGATCAAAAACGACCGAGGCTGCGCTTTCGAACACCTCTTCGGTCACTTCCATGCAGTCGATGCCGAATTTCTGGAACGTCGCGTCGCCCACTTCGGTGTCACGGTTGTGAAAGGCAGGAAGGCAGTGGAGGAACTTGGCGTAAGCGTTGCCGGTCATCTCCATGACCTTTGTGTTGACCTGATAGGGCGACAGGAGGGCGATCCGCTCTTCCCAGACCTCGTCTGGTTCGCCCATCGAGACCCAGACATCCGTATAGACGAAATCGGCTCCTTCAAGCCCTTCGGCGTGCTTCTCGGTCAGGGTTATCCGGGCTCCTGTAGATTCCGCTAGGTCTCGGCACTGCGTGACGAGGCCCGCGTCAGGCCAGCAACTCTGTGGGCCACACAGGCGGATGTCCATGCCGATCAGGGCAGCACCAACCATCAGGCTTGAGCCCATGTTGTTGCCTGCATCCCCCATGAAGCAAAAAGCGATATCAGACAGGTGTTTGTGGGTGAACTCGCGCATGGTCATCAGGTCGGCGAGGATCTGTGTCGGGTGGAAATCATCCGTCAGCCCGTTGAACACGGGCACGCCGGAAAACTCCGCCAGCACCTCGGCATCCTTCTGACCAAAGCCTCGATACTCAATCCCATCATAAAATCGGCCCAGAACCCGCGCCGTATCTTTCATGGTTTCCTTGTGGCCGATATGGCTGCCCGATGGCCCCAAATATGTGACGTGTGCACCCTGATCGTAAGCTGCGACCTCGAACCCGCTGCGGGTGCGGGTGCTGTCCTTCTCGAAGATCAGGGCGATGTTCTTGCCTTGAAGCATTTGCTGTTCATAACCGCCTGCTTTCGCCATCTTGAGGCTGGCGGCGAGTTGCAACAGGTGCCGGATCTCGTCCGGTGTGAAATCGAGCAGTTTGATAAAACTACGTCCGCGCAGGTTCTGTGGCATTGGATGTTCCTTAAATGGGGTCGCGAATCAGGGGGCAGGTCATGCAGTGTGATCCACCGCGCCCGCGTCCAAGTTCCGATCCGGGGATGGTGATGACCTCAACACCCGCCTTGCGCAGAAGGGTGTTGGAGTAGACGTTGCGTTCGTATCCGACGACAACGCCGGGCTCGAGACAAAGCAGGTTGTTGGCATCGTCCCATTGTTCCCGGGCGGATTCGTAGGCATCGCCGCCCGTGGGCACGGTGCGCAGTTTCTTGAGGCCAAGTGCGGCGGCTACCACCTCCAGAAACGGTTTCGTCTCGGCCTCCACGACGACGTCCTCACCCTTGCCGGGGCGCAGGCTATAACAACGGATGGCTTCGGTGACTTCGGCAAAGACCGTGACCAGATCGCGGTCGCAAAAGGTGAAGACCGTATCGAGGTGCATGGAGCCGCGCGCACGGGGAAACTGGCAGGCAATGACACGTGTCGCACCGCCACCGGTGAACAGCCCCCGAGCAATCTGGCTGACGGCCTGGGGTGTCGTGCGTTCGCCCATGCCGATCAGCACAGTGCCGCCGCCGATCGGCATGACATCACCACCCTCAACCGTTGCCGGGCCATGATCCTGCATTGGATCTCCCCACCAGACGGGAAAACCCGCGTCCTTGAAGTCGGGGTGAAAGCGATAGATTGCGGCGAGGTTCAGCGTCTCCAGCCGCCGCGCGGGCCAGTGCATCGGGTTGAGAGTGACGCCGCCATAGATCCAAGCCGTCGTATCGCGGGTGAAGATGTGGTTGGGCAGTGGCGGCAGGATGAAGTCGGCAGGCTCCAGCATGGGGGCCAGCACACCCTTGTCCGGGATCGGAAGTTCGGCCCTGCTCATCCCGCCGATCAGGATGGTCGACAGCAGATCGGCGTCGACTTCCATCAGGTGGGCCATGAGGTCATCGGCCAGACCCACGCCCACGGTATTGTCACTGATCCGCGCCTCCAGCAGCCAGCGGCGGGCCTCCATGTCTCTGAGCGTTTCCATCAGCAACTGGCGCAGGAACACCACCTCGACCCCGCGATTGCGCATGGCATCGGTAAACGTCATGTGGTCAATCCGCGCCTGTTTGACCCACATCACGTCATCGAACAGCAGCTCGGCGCAGTTGGCGGGCGTCAGTCGCGCCATGGCGGCCCCTGGCTTGTGAACGAGGACGCGGCGCAGCTTGCCCGCTTCGGAATGGACGCCGTAGGAAATGGTCATGTGGGGGATCCTTGCAAAAGTACGCCAAGGCTGAGGGCGGCCATGACAATGATCGTGAGGCCCAAGAGCACCGGCCAGACGAAGCGTAGCCAGCGTTCATAGGGCACCCGCCCGATGGCGAGGCCACCCATGACAACCGCAGAGGTGGGTGTGACCAGATTGACCACGCCTTCTGCCGACTGGAACGCGGTCACCACGAGGCTGCGAGATACTCCGGCGAAATCGCCCACGGGGGCAAGGATCGGCATCGACAGGACGGCAAGGCCCGAGGTCGAGGGCACGAAGAAGGACAGGACGACCTGAATCCAGTACATCACGTTGATGAAGACGACCTCATTGAGGCCCGCGACGGTGCCTTCGGCCCAGTGCAGGATCGTGTCGGTGATGTGGCCCGCGTCCATGATCACGACGATGCCACGCGCCAGCCCGATGATCAGCGCCACGCCCAGCAGGTCGCGCGCACCGCCGACGAAGGCGTCGACCAGTCCCTTTTCTCCCAGCCGTCCTATTAACCCGATGGCGATACCGGCGAAGAGGAACAGCCCGCTCATTTCGGCCATCCACCAGCCGCCCAAGGACACGCCCCAGATCATCACTGCAAAGGTCGCGCCGAAGAGAAGCAGGACGATCTTGTGCAAACCCGTAAAGTCGCTCGCCGCGGCCTCGGTCGCGCTCAGGAAATGCGTTTCGTTCTCGGCCTTTCTGTCAAAGACCAGCGACCGCGACGGATCGGCCTTGACCCGGGCGGCGTAGCGCATGACGTAAGCGACGGCTGCGGCGAAGGTGAGCGCCAACAGAACCAGCCGCAGCATTAGCCCCTCCGTGAACGGTACGCCGGCGGCGTCCGACGCGATCACTGTCGAAAAGGCGTTCACGGTCGAGCCGAGCACGCCCACCCCGGCGCCCAGCAGGATCACCGCCACGGCGGTCAGCGCGTCATAGCCAGCCGCGATCATCACCGGCGTCAGGATGACGTAAAAGGCCAGCGTTTCCTCGGCCATGCCATAGGTCGAGCCGCCCGCCGCAAAGAGTGCCATGAGGATCGGGATCATCCACTTTTCCCGCCCTTCGAGCCGTGCCATCGCCCGCTTGATGCCCGCATCAATGGCTCCAGTGGCCGTCACCACACCGATGAAACCGCCGATCATCAGGACGAACAACGCGACGTCGATGGCATTTGCAGAGTAGCTGCCCGGATCGTAGAAGCCTGCGATGGGAGCGAGGATGACGTCGAAGAAGCCTTGCGGATTGGCGTCGGTGGGCGCGTAGGTTCCCGCCACCGGAACTTCCTTGCCAAGCGCCTCGGACGTCACGCGCTCGTACTGGCCGGCCGGGATCACCCATGTCAGCCCTGCGATGATGACGATCAGCGCGAAAAGAATGGTATAGGCCGAGGGGAAGTGAAAACGGGTGGCGGTTTCGGGTTTGGGCGCTGTGGGGGTTGCCATTGGGTGTCCTTTGCCAGCAAGGGCCGCGATTTGGTGCGCGACTGTTGCAGCAAGGCTAGACGAGGATGGCAGATGGCGGACTGACGGAGGTTAGTGGGGATGTTTAAGGCTGAGGAGTCCGCAGTGCGGACAAAGCGGACCTTTGACGACAACCACAATGCCCGGAATCAAGGCGCTTGCGCCGCCGGGCAGCGCCCGACCGCCCCATGGGCGGGCGCTTTGGTGAGGGTGGCACTGCATTGATTGCACACCGGAAATTTGGCACCATAAAGTGCCCGCCTGATCTGGTGGTGACGCCCACCCGCGGTCGGGCGCGGCCCTCTGTGTGTCCGAAATCGGATGACGGCAAAGGGCTCGAAGCGGACAATCCCTCCCCCAAGTTCACCCGTCACTTGCACCCTCAACCGGCGTCTGCTGGTGCGCAAGGCGCAGCCACTTGCCATCGTCGTTCAGGTAGGTCGAGGTGCAGAGCGCCTCATAGATCGGCTCGTCGCTCCGTTCGGCGGAGACGCGATAGGCCAACACGGCAATGTTGTTTTGCCGTGACAGGTAACGCTCGCTCATCACGACCGAACGCCACCGTTGGGCGACGTCCTTTTCTCTCCAGAGCGCGTCGCCCTGAAGAATGCCTGCAGGGTACGGCAAGACGAAGACAGCGCCCTTTGCCGTCGCGTGACGCGCACTGTCAGCGCCTTGTGTCCAGAAGCGTTCTTCCAGATCCCAGAGGGTGTCATCTGCAGTCATTCAAGGCTCCTTTCAAGATTGGCGGTTGTGCTGGGTGATGGCTGTTTCGCGCAGGGGTTCATCTCACTGGCCTTGTGCAAGCATGGCGACCCAGCCAACGAACAGGGCTGCAGCAATGATCCAGTAGAATGGGGATCCCTGCGGTGGCAGTGCAAGCTTGGCCGAAGTGCCGTCCTGGGGTGAAATTGCGGTCGTCGCCCGCCTCGGCAGCAGGGCAAGAAGTCCCGAGACAATCCTGCTCCGATCCGGAACAGGGGTCGGTACATCATGGAAACGTGTCATCAGCGCCTCCAACCTTTGCCGTGCTGCCGCTGCGGGCAACCTGGAAAGCTCCGAGGCTTCGCTCCAGGGATCAACGCCGAGCCGGGCGAGCATCGATAGAACGGTGACGCTGCTTCCGCGTCGATCTTCACCCAAGGGCGCGTACAGAAACGGTTCAAATTGCGGGTCTTGTCCAAGTTGCGTCGGGGCGTATGCCATTGCGGGATCCTTGCTGGCGCCGTTTGCATGAGCCGAACTGGCCGATGTCATGGTGCCGGTCGAACCAAAACGGGCGGGTGCCACACCTTTGGTCACGACCAACATGACCCAAACCGCGCCACCTTGTGTTGACGCAGATCAATAGAAGGCTACGATAGCCCCGTAGCGCTCACCTTGCGTCGCGTGCCGACGCCGTGCCGGTCCCCAGTTCGATGATTTCGGCTGTGATCGCTTCCTGTCGTACCTGGCGCAGCGTCGCCTCGAATTCGCCCAACTCGCGCGTAATCTGGCTGCCCGCGGCGGACATGGCCTCCATTCTTGCCTCGTTCTCTGCGGCAAAAGCATGAAGCGCCGCCTTGCACACCAGGGCATGGAGATAGTCACCGCTGAGACTATTGATCAGGGCGTCGGTGGGTAGCTGGGTCAGCGGACGTGTCGTTCCAGGCGGCGGCAGGGCCGACAGATCGACCGGCAACAGAACCTGCCGGAGGACTTGAGGTCGCCCGGACGCCCATCCGGCATGGATCATATCCATACGCTCAAAACGACCCTCGCCCAGGGCGCGGTAGATCGCCTTGGCAATCTGATCGGCCAGTCTCGGGATGCCAGGCGTGCGCGAGGACATCGGCGCGGACCAGACCGGATGGAGACCGCGCGCGGCAGCGATCGACAGACCACGGGTGCCGATCAGAAACAGGCTGGTGGCCGGCAGGTCGTCTTGGATGCTGTCAAGAACGCGTTCGCTGAAGGCACCGGCGAAGCCCTGTTCGGCGCAGAACACCAAAAGACCGATGCGACCGTCGGTTCGGCCGCGAGAGGTCTCGGCCGGTGACATAGGACCTGCGGGTCCAAGCGTGTTGGATATGGCGGCGGCAATTGTTGCGGCATAGCTGTCGACGGCCTTGATCTCGGCGCGGGCGGTGCTGGCGCGCGCGGCGGCGATGCCCTTCATCGCGTTTACCACGGCTCCCAACTGGCGAATGCCGTCGATCCGGGCGCTGACATCGGCCAGTCGTTCGGTCATGTCGCTGGTTCCGTATCTTCAAGCTGCGTCGCAAGGCGGGTCATCGCGGCCATCAAGGCGGCCCGCGCCGTCTCATTCAGTTCCCCGGTCTCGGAAAGGACGCGCAAGACATCGGCGGCGTCCCGGTCAAGGATATCCGGCAGTTCATCCCGAAAGGTGGCAACAGCATCGAGTGACAGGGGGTCAAGCAGTCCCGACTGCACAGCGAGCAGGAGCGCCACCTCATCTGCCAGGCGAAGCGGTGCGTTCTGCGGCTGACGCAGGATTGCGCGGATCCTTTTCCCGCGTCTGAGTTGGTCGCGCACGCGACCTTCGGGCATGCCTCCGAACCGGGTGAAGACCTCGAGCTCCAGAAACTGCGCATAGTCGAGCCGCAGCGTGCCGGCCGCCTTGCGCAGCACGGGCGCTTGGGTCTTGCCGCCGACACGGCTGACGCTCAGCCCCACATCCACCGCCGGTTTCTGCCCCTGATGAAACAGGCTCGAATCCAGCACGATCTGCCCGTCGGTGATCGAGATCAGGTTGGTCGGGATATAGGCCGACAGGTTCCCGGCATCAGTTTCGGCGATCGGCAAGGCGGTCAAAGACCCGCCGCCACGCGCCTGAGACAGTTTAGCCGCCCGTTCCAGCAGGCGGGCATGGATGTAGAACACGTCCCCCGGATAGGCCTCGCGCCCCGGAGATTGCCGGGTCAGAAGGGCGATCTCGCGGTGGGTGGCGGCGTGTTTGGACAGATCGTCGATCACCACGAGGGCATGACCGCCCTGGTCGCGGAAATACTCCGCCATCGTGACGCCCGCATAGGGTGCTATCCATTGCAGCCCCGGCGCCGAGGCGGAGCCCGCGACAATCACGATGCAGCGCGCGAAATTCCCATGCGCCTGCAGCGCGTCGATGGCGCGCCGCACGCTGGATGTCTTTTGCCCCACCGCGACATAGACGCAGATCATGTCGCTGTGCGCTTGGGCGATCATCGTGTCGGTGGCCAGTGTCGTCTTTCCGGTGGAATGGTCGCCGACGATCAACTCGCGCTGGCCCCGGCCAAGCGCGAACAGTGTGTCCATCACGAGTATCCCGGTTTGCACCGGCTGGGTCACGAGATCTCGTTCGATGATCGACGGCGCTGGGCGCTCGATCGGCCACCGCTCTTCGGCCTCAATTGCCCCCTTTCCGTCCAGCGGGCGGCCGAGCGGGTCGACGATGCGCCCGAGCAGCGCCTCTCCGACAGGCACGCTTACCACTTCGCCGGTGCCGAAAACGGCATCGCCCGCCTCGACCTTGGTCGCGGCATCAACGAACACGCAGCCAATCAGATCGGGGTCCAGAACCCGGGCGAACCCGAACTGGCCGCCCTCGAACCGCAGGACTTCGTCAAGCCGAACGTCGCGCAATCCCGAGATCATCGCCACACCGTCCCCGATCTCTTCGACACGGCCTCTGTGTTCGGGTCGCGGACCCAGTGCCGCGCGACGCACTGCGCCTTGCGCCGATGCGAACCAATCCGGTGTATCAACCGGCATCCTCGACCTCCTTCAGGATATTCTCCAGATCGGCCCGCCAGCTGTTGTGAAGCACGAAATGCCCGCTGCGGAGTTCCAGTCCGGCGATCAGATCGGGATCGGTGACAAGACGAACGCTGGGCGTGCCGTCCAACGCATCCTTTACCGCTTGTTCGATCTTGGCCCTTTCCGCACCCTCCGGGGCTGTCGCGGTGATGATCTCGATATCGCCTGCCGAGGCTAAAAGCGCCGTTCGGTCGGAATCGGACATTTCCGCGATCGCCTCGACAAGTTGCGCAAGGAACGTCGCCTGAACCTCGGTTGTGTTGAACCGTCCCAGAAGCCGGGCAGCAATCTCGACCGACAATTCGGCGGCCCTCGTTGCGTTCTCTTTCCGCGCGGTGTTTCGGTCGCGGTCAATGGCGGCGCGCGCGGCAGCGATCAGGGAGTCTGCATTGGTTTGCGCATCCTTCAGCGTGGCTTTCGCGACTTTGTCCGCCGCCGCCTTGGCCTCGACAAGTATGGCATCGCGTTCCGCCGCGATTCCTGCGCGGGTCTCAACCACCTCGGCCAGCGCAGCGTCGGCTTTCGCTTGTGCTGTCTTGCCTTCATCCAACATGGCTTGCGCCGCTTCCTGGCGCCGGGTGATCGCCCCGGCTATCGGCCGCCAGAAAACGCGGCTGAGCAGCCAGACGAGGATCAGGACGTTGATGGCCTGAAGACCCAGTCCCCACCAATCGAGGGTCATGCGCTCATGCCAGTAGCGGGTTGGCGAAGAGCAGCAGGAGCGCAATCACCAGACAATAGATTGCCGTCGTCTCGATCATCGCAAGCCCAACGAACAGCGTGCGCGAAATCGTGTTTGCGGCATCGGGCTGACGGGCAATGGCATCCATCGCGGCGGCAACGGCGCGCCCCTCGGCAAGTGCGGGGCCGATAGCGCCGAAGGCCACCGCAAAGGCGGCGCAGAAGATACTGGCAAGCGGAGCATAGTCCATCATGAATCCTTTTTCGTTGTGGAAGGGGCAAGGTCGGTATTCGGTGGGGTGCGCGCGCCGTCCTCGACTGCGGAGGTGATGAACACCATCGCCAGCACCGCAAAGATGTAGGCCTGCACCAGCCCGGTCAGCAGATCGAGCGCCATCAATGGGATCGGTACCAGCAGGCCCGCCAGCGAGGCGACGATGCCAATGACGAACACGCCGCTCATCACGTTGCCGAACAGTCGGACGAACATGGAAAAGACCCGCGTCAGGCTTTGCAGGATGTTCAGCGGGATCATCACCGGATTGGGCGCGGCGAAAGTTTTCAGCCAGCCGCCAACGCCGCCCGCGCGTATGCCGAACCAGATCACGGACAGGAACACCAGAACGGCGAGGGCTGCGTCGGTTTCAAGCTGTGCGGTCGGAGGGTCGACCCCCGGGACAAGCGAGGACCAATTCGCCACGAGGATGAACACAAAGAGCGTGCCGATAAACCCTCGGTAGGGTGCGGGCGCCGCGCCCGTTGTCTCGTTAATCTGGGTGTCGAGCGTGGCGACCATCAGTTCCAGCGCGGCCTGCCGCCGGGTTGGTCTGAGGTCTAAGCGGCGGGTCAGGGCAAAAGCCCCGAACACCAGTATCGCCATGATCGCCCATGTCGTGACGATGGCTTGCGTGATCGGAACCGGTCCAATCTGGAACAGGACGGTGGAGTCGAGCGGAGAGTTCATGGTTGGGTTCCCCGCAGGTTGCGCAGCATGATCCACCGAGCGCAAAGAACGCCCGCAAGGGTCGCCAAAAGGGCAAGGCCGCCTGCCAGCACGGCGATGAAGAACCCGGTGGCCAGAAGCGAGATGCGCGCGAGGGTCAGGACGACCGCCCCGAGCGGTTGGCCACCACCCACGATCAGGTTGGCAGTCTCGCGCAGTGCGCGGAAATAGCCCCATCCGATGAAGAACCCACCCAGAAAGCAAACCGGAAGAAGGACGATTAGCGGGAGAGTGGAGGGATCGGTCATCGTGCGTTCATCCATTTCCAAGCGGTCCAGCCGCCTATGCAAAGCCCGAGCAGCATCATCGGGGCGCTCCAGAAGATGCCCGTCTCAAATTGCGTATCGAGCCAGCGTCCGAAGAACAGGCCCGCCAGAGTCGGCACCACGAAGATCCAGCCCAGCACGCCGATCTGCGCCAAACGTCGACCGACGGACATGTCACCTTCTCGCAGCCATTTCTCGTGACGGCTGCGATGCTTGCGGATTTCCTCGATCAGAGGATCAGTTTCGGGGGGCTTTGATGGGTCTTCGGTCATCGGAACCGTCCCGTATCCGCGCCCTGGCGCAACCTGCTGACCATCTGGCGGATGGCGTCCATCTGCAGGCGCATCGTCTCGACATGTTCGACCCGTTCTTCGTCGGCGTCGGTCTGAAACCGGGTCAGAACCTCCGCGTCCAGCGTGGCCAGATCGTCGCCCGCTACGGCCTCGCGGGTTGCGATCGCGACACTGCTACCGCCAGTCACAGTCAGCACCCCGCCGCGCAATGCGCAGAACCGCTCGAGACCGACGGTCTTCCAACTGAGGATGGAAACCGAGAGCGCGGTCAGGAATGGGGCGTGGCCTGGCCGAATGCCGAAGCTGCCGCTAGCGTCCTGAGCCCGCAAGCTTTCGGCATCCTCGTCCACAACGACGGACAGGGGGGTCACGATCCGCAATCTCATGCAGCGGCCTCGGCGTCGGTGGCTTCCGAGGCATTTGCGGCGGCCTCTTTCTGTCTTGCGTCCTCCAGCGTTCCGACCATGTAGAGCGAGCTTTCGGACCACGCGTCGGCTTCGCCGTCCAGAATGGCGCGGCACCCCGACAAGGTCTCGGAGAGGGGCACGCTGGCGCCCGGTGTGCCGGTAAAGGCCTCGGTCACCATGAAGGGCTGGGTCAGGAACCGTTGCAACCGGCGTGCGCGTTTGACGATCAAGCGGTCGGCGGTGCCCAGTTCCTCGCCCCCCAGAAGTGAAATGATGTCAGTTAACTCGCGGAACCTTGCGAGCGCCTGCCGGACCGCCTCGGCGGTCTGGTAATGCTCGTCACCGACAACCAGCGGATCGAGCAGCATCGATGACGAGCCCAGCGGATCAATCGCCGGATAAAACCCCTCGGACGCCTGGGCGCGGGACAACATGATGACGCAATCCATGTGCCCGGAAATCGTGGTCACAGCGGGGTCCGTGAAATCGTCGGCAGGCACATAGACCGCCTGAATGGCGGTCACGGCAGAGCCTGCCACAGAGGCAATACGCTCTTGCAGGCCCGCCACTTCGGTCGCAAGCGTCGGCTGGTAGCCCACGCGCGAGGGAAGGCGGCCCAAAAGGCTCGATACCTCGGCCCCGGCCTGAACAAAGCGGAATACGTTATCCATTAGAAGAAGGACGTTCTTGTGCTTCTGGTCGCGGAAGTATTCCGAAATCGTCAAGGCTGTCAGCGGAGCCCGCCAGCGCGCTCCGGGTGGCTCGTTCATTTGGCCGTAGACCAGCACGGTGCGCTCCAGCACGCCCGAGTCCTGCATTTCAGTCAGTAGCTCATGCCCTTCGCGTGATCTCTCACCGACGCCCGCGAAGACCGAGATACCTTCGTATTTCTCGACCATGGCGCTGATCAGTTCCATCACCAAAACGGTCTTGCCCACGCCTGCGCCGCCGAACATCGCGGCCTTGCCGCCCTGAGCCATCGGCGTCAGCAGGTCGATCACCTTGATCCCCGTCTCGAACACATCGGTGGCGCCAGTCTGGGATTTCAGAAGCGGTGGCAGGGCGTGGATCGACCGTCGCGGTGTATCGTCAGGAAGGGCAGGCCCGTCGTCCTGCACGTTGCCCACGACATCCAGAAGCCTTCCAAGAACGGCTTCGCCCACGGGCACGGTAACCGACCCGCCGCTGGAATGAACCAAAACGCCACGGGCAAGGCCCGCGGTGGATTGGAACGCCACCGCGCGTATTGTCTTTTGATCGAGGTGGCTGTGGACTTCGAGAGTAAGGACGGTCGGGCGGTCCCATTTCACGACCAGGGCAGAATTGATCGGTGGCAGCTCGGCCCCGGCAAAGACAACATCTACAACCGCCCCTCTGACGGCATGCACAACACCGTCGAGAGGCAAGCCGCAATCATCCACCTGTGCGCCGTTCCCGACCCGGGTAGTGTCCATGTTCGGTGTCTGATCTGAGCTTTTGGGTGTCAAACGGGGCCTCTTAGTTTGCCTGTCGCGGGCAGCCAGTCAGAAAACAACAGCCTGCGGGGAACACTTGAAAGCAGCATAGAATTTTCAGCGTCGGTGGGCGCTAACCTGCATCAATGCGTCCACCACGGTCGTTTGCCACACAGGGCGTATGCGCCGCTCCGGCTTTGGTCAGCACGAACAGATCAATCCAGAAGAGGCGGTCAGACACAAAACGCATAAGCATAGGACCGCAAAGATGACCAAGCGCACGCCGCAGCCCCAAGCACCTACGCCAGACGCACAGCAGGTCCAACTTCCCGCCAAGATCGCCGCTGCGTCACAGCAGAAAGCCGAGTCAAAAGAGGCGCATTCGCATGAAAACCTTGATCGCGCGTCACGGGCAGCGGTCGCCTATATGTCGGCCGGCGTGTCGCCGCATGCGTTCATCGAAGCCTGGAGCGATTGGGCACAGCATCTGGCCAAGGCTCCGGGTCGCCAGCTTGAACTGGCCGAGCGCGCGCAGGAAAACATGACAAGGCTGTTAGGGCAGTCGCTTTTGCCAAACAGCGACGCGGAACCGGCCTTTGTGCCAAAGGCCTACGATCATCGTTTCCGGCATCCCGGATGGGAAAAGCCGCCGTTCAGAAACATGCAGCAGGGGTTTCTCGCGGTGCAGGACTGGTGGGATTATGCAACCGACCATCTGCGCGGATTGCGTCCTGAGGATGCAGACAGGACCCGCTTCATGGCGCGCCAGGTGTTGGACCTGTTGTCTCCGTCCAATTTCCCCGCCCTTAATCCCGAGATCATCGAGGAAACGCGCAAGAGCAGCGGCAAGAATTTGGTGGAGGGTGCGCGCAACTTCATGCATGATTTTGTAAACACCGTTGCTCAGGTCCATGAACCCGCACCAGAGGGCTTTCAGATCGGTAAGGATCTGGCCTGTACACCCGGCGAGGTGGTGTTCCGCAATGATCTTTTCGAGTTGATCCAGTATGCGCCACAGACCGATAAAGTGCAGGCCGAGCCGATCCTGATCGTTCCGGCCTGGATCATGAAGTACTATATTCTTGATCTCTCGCCGCATAATTCAATGGTCAAACACCTTGTGGATCAGGGATTTACCGTCTTCATGATTTCGTGGTGCAACCCGACCGCTGATCAAGCAGACCTGTCGCTGGAGGACTACCGCGAACGCGGCGTGATCGCGGCTCTCGATGCGGTGAATGCCATCGTGCCGGAGCGCAAGGTTCATGCGGTCGGCTATTGCTTGGGTGGCACAATCCTCGCGATCGCGGCGGCCACGATGGCGCGTGAAAACGACGAACGGCTTGCGTCGATCTCGCTCATGGCAGCACAGGTCGACTTTGCCGAGGCGGGCGAGTTGCTGTTGTTTCTGGATGAAAGCCAGATCGCATTCCTCGAGGACATGATGTGGGAGAAAGGCTATCTTGACCGGCCCCAAATGGCGCGCGCCTTTTCTGCTATCAGGTCGGAAGACCTTATCTATTCCCGTGCCGTGCGGCGCTATTACCTTGGGAAAGAGGACCTGCCGACCGACATGGGAGTCTGGGTTTCGGACACGACCCGGATGCCAGCCCGAATGCATTCAGAGTATCTGCGCGGCCTGTTCCTTGAAAACCGGCTGACGGCAGGCCGGTTTGCCGTCAACGGACGAGTGATCGCGCTCAAGGACATCTCGGCTCCGATATTCGCCGTGGGCACAGAAACCGACCACATCGCGCCGTGGAAGTCCGTCTACAAAACCCAACTGTTTACCGACAGCGATATGACTTTTGTTTTGACGAGCGGCGGCCACAACAGCGGGATCATAAACGAGCCAAAGCTGGCGCGCGGTCACCATCGGATCTCGCGTCGTACTGCCGGGTCTCTTTACGTGGGTCCCGAAGCTTGGGTTGCGCAAAATACGCCGCAACCAGGCTCTTGGTGGCCCGCGTGGACGACCTGGCTGGAAGAGAATAGCAGCGGTGTCACGCCGGCACCCTCCGTCGGTGTGCCAGATAAGGGCTTGGTCCCACTCGTGTCGGCACCTGGCGCCTACGTTCACCAAACCTGATACCACGCCCACTTTTGACGGTGGTAGGCCGCAGTGAGTGGACGCGTCATCGGGCCATGAAACGAAGCGGCGCGATTCATGAACCCCGTGGTGGGGACTTTCGACCTAAGGCGGATAATGGCCAACCGCACCGCAGTGAAGATAAACGTAGCACGCAGCTAACGCCGATCAGTGCGGTGAAGATTTATCTGCGGCACACACGTTCGTGTCGTCCAGCCAGACGATGAAATGAACGGAGAGGCGTCATGATCGGATATGTTGCGAATATCGAGGAACTGACGGAAGAAAACACCGACTTTCGGCGTGTTCTTTATTCAGGAACAAAGCTGCAACTGGTTCTGATGTCACTCGAGCCGGGGACTGAAATCGGTGGCGAGATACACGCTGACACGGACCAGTTCTTTCGCATCGAAGACGGCAAGGGACGTGTCGTGATCGACGGCACGCCGCACAAGGTTGGCCCCGGCGATGGTGTGGTTGTGCCCGCAGGTGCCCATCACAACGTGATCTGCACGGGCCATGAGGCGCTCAAGCTTTATACCCTTTACGGTCCACCGCATCACGAGGACCAACTGGTTCAAAAGACCAAGGCCGAGGCGGATGCATCCGACGAGGCTTTCTCGGGAGAAGCCACCGAGCAGACGGCAGAGGTGGTCCGGGTATCGGCCCAAACATGATGCGCGATGCATTCAGGCCGCTCTCGGACAGAAGGTCAGGCGGCACAATACCCCACTCCCCAACAAACAAAGGAAATCAAAATGTCACTTGATAGCAAGACGAACCCTCAAGCTACCGCCGCAACTGATATCGAGGCGGTCAGCCGTCAATTGGCCGCCCTGCGAGAGGATTTGTCGCGACTCAGCGAGACTGTCAGCGGGATCGCGGGACGGCGCGGCAGCCGCATGGCCGCGGACATCGCGGAAGGCTTTGACGAAGCGAAGCATTATGCAGCAAGCAAGGGCCGCTCTGCAGAGGCGCAACTGGAGGAGTCCGTTGCGGCCCACCCTTTCATGACAATTGGCCTCGCCGCGGGTGCGGGTTTTTTGGTTGGCGCCCTGTCGCGGCGCTGATGGGTATTGCCGATCTTGCTTGCTCTGGCCGGGGGACTGACCGCAGCCGCAGGAGTGGCGTTCCTGACGGCCTGGGCGTATCTCACGCTCAGTATCGCGGTAGGGCAAGGTCCGGCGTCCCTCTTGATCGGCCTCGGATTAACAATTTTGGCTGCGGTCCTTCTGGTCTTCGCCAGAAGTCGATTTGCGAAAAGGGCTCTGACCGACCCACCGGTCTCCCAACCGGCGGCACCTGCAACCGGCGAAACCGGATTAGCCTCTCAGATTGCGTTCACGGCAGCATTTGTTCTGGCGCGATCCCTGGGCGAGGGCAGGCGGGACTGAAATTGGCCCGGTTCACCCAAGTTGGCGCGCCACGATTCAATCTGTGCAGCCTCTCCCAGAATTATCCATTTGCAGGAGACTCATAATGACCTTTGATTTCAACGACGAGACAGCCATCGTGACTGGTGCGGCGTCGGGAATTGGTGCCGCAATTGCGCAGGATCTGGCAGGCTCTGGGGCTAGGGTTATCTTGGTGGATATGGACGAGGCGGGGATGGCCGCCGTGGTCAAAAAGATCGAGGCATCCGGTGGCACCGCTTTCATCCACAAGACCGACACAAGTGCTGCCGCTGATGTGGAGGCTCCTGTGGCTTTTGCTGTAGCGCAGACGGGTGGACTGCACCTGCTTGTCAACAATGCTGGTATTGGTGGCCCTGCGCACCCGGTTGGGGAATATCCTCTGGATGGATGGCAGCAGGTCATCGACGTCAACCTGACCGGTGTGTTTCATGGCATGCGCTTTGGCCTTCCCGAAATGGTCAAGGCGGGCGGCGGCGCGATCGTCAATATGGCGTCTATCCTCGGGTCGGTCGGTTTTGCGACGGCCGGTGCCTATGTCGCCGCGAAACATGGGGTCGTTGGCCTGACAAAGGTCGCGGCCATCGAATGCGCGAAGGCCGGGGTTCGGGTAAACGCGGTTGGTCCGGGCTTCATCGCGACGCCGCTTCTGGAAAAGAACCTCGACGCAGCGGCGCTGGACGGCATCGCCGCCCTGCACCCAATCGGGCGGCTCGGTGAGGCTGCGGAGGTGTCGGCGATGACCTGTTTCCTGCTCTCGGATCAGGCCAGTTTCATCACTGGAAGCTACCACCTCGTCGACGGGGGCTATACCGCGCAGTAAGCACCCGCTGCGTGGGCCTAACCGGTAACAACCCCATCGCCCACGACGATCTGTCGCCGACAGAAACCGGCAATCTTTTCGTCATGGGTCGAGATAAGGAAGGTCGTGCCTTCCTCGCGGTTGATTTGTCCGATCAGGTCCATCACCTGGTTTGCCGAGTCTCGGTCGAGGTTCCCGGTCGGCTCGTCCGCCAGCACCAGTTCCGGGCTGTTCATCAAGGCACGGGCAACAGCGACTCGTTGCTTTTGCCCGCCCGAAAGGTTGGCCGAGGGGAATTCGATGCGGTCGGCGAGCCCCATGCGGGACAAGAGATCGCGGCCACGCGCACGGGCGGCAGGCGTCTCGCGCCCTTCACGTACGGCCGTGGGGAAGACCACGTTTTCGAGCGCGGTGAAATCCGGCAAAAGGTTGTGGAACTGGAAAACGAAGCCGATGTGGGCATTGCGAAACTCAGTCAGGGCCCAGTCATCGGCGGAAATCATGTCCTCGCCCAGCATGACATAGCTGCCCGATGTCGGCTTCATCAAGGTGCCCAGTATCGTCAAGAGCGTGCTCTTGCCCGACCCCGACGGCCCCAGCAGTGCCGCCATCTCGCCGGTGTCCAGGCGCAAGGAAAGGCCGCGCAGGACCCGTGTCGCGGCCTCTCCCGTCCCGTAGGTCTTGAACAGGTCGGTTACCTCCAGAAGCGCGCTCATTGGCCTATCGCCGTGACGGGATCCACGCGGGCGGCCGAACGTGCGGGCAGGATCGAGGCGAGGATCGCGCCGATCACGGTCAGCGTGATGGCCAGGCCATAGGATCCTTGCGTGATGTCCATCGGCAGGGTTCCCGGCTCAAACGCGTCGCGCGACGGAAACGGCAGAAGGGCAAGGTATCCCAGCGCCGCGCCCATGATACCTCCCATCAGCCCGATCAGCGCGCCCTGCGTGACGAAGACGAAGATGACGAACCCGCGCCCGGCTCCCATCGCGCGCATGATCCCGATCTCGGGGCGGCGGCGGTAGGTCGACAGCAAGAGCGCCGAGGCGACGCCGATCACGATGGTGATGAGCGCGAAGGTTTTGAGGAAATACCCGGTCTGCGCCTGTGCGTTCAGCGCCTCCATCAGTTGCTCCGCCCCGTCCGTCCAGGGCACCGCGTCAAGGCCCGTCAGGGCGCGGATCCGCAGGGCCGTGGCATCGGCCGCGTTCAGATCGTCCAGCTTGATCTCGATCCGCGTGATGCCTTGCGGCATGGCATAGAGCGTCCGGGCGGTCGCCAGGCTGACGAAGGCCCGCGCGCTGTCCATGCCGCCATTGCCGGTCTTGAAGATACCGCTGAGCGTCAGCGCCGCCGTGACACCGTTCGAGCTTTCAAGCCGCAGCGTCTGGCCGATCGACAGCGCCAGATCATCGGCCAGATCGCGACCCAGCACGATCAGGCCCGACCCAAGCCGCACATCCCCCTCGACCATGTAGCCCGCCAGATCGAGGATGGCGGATTCGCGACCCGACTCCACCCCGGTCACGCTGACCTGTGCGACCTGCGCCCCGCGCGTGACGAACCCCGCGCCGCTGATCTGCGGCGAGACGGCCCTGACCCCCGGAACCCCTTCGATCAGGGGCAGCCAGGTCGCGGCCTCGGACAGCGTCGCGGTACGCGTGCGCCCCCGTTCGGCCACGACCAGCACATGGCCCTCGGGCGAGATCAGCACGGACGGGTCGTCGGTCTCGGCCTCGATGGTGATATGGCTGATGTCGCCGACGGTGCGCGACAAGATGAATTCGGCCAGCCCCCCGATCAGGGCCGACATGAAGATGAAGATGAACACGCCCACCGCCACGCCTGTGACCAACAGGGCCGTCTGGGCCTTGCTCGCCGTCAGGTACCGGGTCGCGATCTTCAGGACATAGAGCATCAGGGTTGATCCACCGCGACCGTCTGCCCATCCGCGATGCCTGTGGCGTCCACGATCACCGCCTCGCCCGCCTCAAGGCCCCCGGTCACGATCAGGCGCGCGGCTGGCCAGTCCACCACCGTCACGGGCCGCAACTCCGCCACGTCGTCCGACACCACGAAAACCCCGTCGCCGTTCAGCAGGGCGGTGCGCGGCACGGTCATCGCGGCCTCGCGCTGCTCGACGATGATATTCGTCGCCACGGTAAGGCCGATGGGGGCCGAAACCGGGCTGTCGAAGGCGATCTTAATGGCAAGGCCCCCGGTGGCCTCGTCCACGCGGTTCGACACGAAGCTGACGTGACCCTCGCGCGTGGTGGATTCCCCGGCCAGTTGCACGATGGCGGGCAGATCGACCTCGATCTGCGTCGCATAGGCCTCGTCCACATCCGCTTCGACGACCAGTTCCGTGAGATCGGCCAGGGTCAGCAAACGTGCCGACGGGCCCACGATCTGCCCCGCCTCGGCGTCAAGCTCAAGGACGGTACCCGCAACGGGCGCCCGGATCGTGTAGGTGCCAAGCACGATCTGCGCCTGGTCGAGCAGCGCGGTCAGGCGCGCCACCTCCTGTGCCGCGGATCGCAGGGCGAAGGCATCTGCCTCAAGCACGGTCCGAGCGACGTTGTCGCCCAGCACGACAGCGCGATCATAGGCCGCCGACACTTGTTGCTGCGTCACGAGCGCAGCGTCGAGCGCGGCCATGGCCTGCCGGACGGCGGCGGTCTGCGCGCCCGCATCGAGCTGCGCGAGGATCTGTTCTGCCTCGACCATGTCACCCTCTGCCACCGGAAGCTGCGCGAGGGTGCCGGAAACCACCGATCTGACATCGACGGACCGAACCGCCGCGATCCGGCCGTTGACGGCAAGCACACGCGTGACCGGGGCGAGGGTCGCGATCTCGACCGTGACAACGGTCGGCCGTGCCATCCAGACCTGCGACCAGACCAGGCCGCCAACCGCAAGGGCCAGCAGGCCCGCAACCCCCCAAAGCCATCGGCGACGCCTTTTGACAGGCGCGGGCGCGACCGGGCGCAGGGCTGGCACGCGCGGCGCGGATGCAGCCTCGTTTTCCGTTGCGGCGCGGGGGTTATCCCGTGTCTCCATGGTGTTTGCCGAGGCCAAGCTGGATCCTTTCCGAACGTCATTCCGCATGGGCGGAGTGATGGCTCCGATCAGACAGCGGCCGGGACAAGATATCCGGCCAGCGCGACCGCGCCCTGACATGGATCAGGGACGCCACCGGCATCGCCATGGCATTTAGAAAGGGAAGAGGCCACCTGCGCGCGCGTCGCCCGGCCTTGAGCCGGTTGTCCAATGGGAGGCCCCGATGCCCGACGATCCATATGAGGTGCTTGGCCTGACCAAGGCCGCATTGGCCGACGACATCAAGAAGGCGTATCGGAAACTGGTGCGGACAAGCCATCCTGACTTGCATCCCGACGATGCCGGGGCCGAGGCGCGGTTCAAGGCAATCTCTGCTGCCTATGAGATCCTGAAAGATCCCGAGACCCGCGCCCGATATGATGCGGGAGAGATCGACGGGCGCGGCGCAGAGCGCCCACAGCGGCAGTACTATCGTGATTTTGCAGACGCGTCGGATAACGCCTACCAGCAAACGCGCGGGTACGGGCAGAATGCCGATCCGGCTGACATCTTCGCGGAGATCCTGCGCAATCGTTCGCGGTCGTCCGGTGGCGACTTTTCTGACCGTGGGTTTTCAGCCCATGGCCCGGATGTGCGCTATACGCTTGAGGTGCCGTTTCTGGATGCAGCACGAGGTGCCGAGACCCGTATCACACTGCCGGATGGCCAGAGCCTCGCCGTCAAGATCCCAAGGGGCACCGAGGACGGCCAGACGCTCCGGTTGCGCGGAAAAGGCGCGCCCGGCTTCGGTGGTGGTCCGGCAGGGGATGCGCTCGTCACCGTTCTGGTGCGGCCCCACCCGGTGTTCCGTCGTGACGGCGACGACATTCTCCTGACGCTCCCGATCACCATCGACGAGGCTGTTCTCGGCGGCAAGGTCACGGCACCGACCATCGACGGCCCCGTAGGTCTCACCATTCCCCCGGGGACAAGCTCGGGCCAGGTTCTGCGTCTGCGGGCGCGCGGGGTCGCACGGGCAGGGCGCCAGACAAAGGGCGACCAGCGGGTCGAGCTGAAGATCGTCGCGCCGCCTGACGTGGACGTTGGACTGCGCGAGTTCCTTGCGGAATGGCGCAAGACCCATGCCTACGACCCGCGCGCCGATCTGAAGAAAGGGGCAGGGACATGACAGACCGCTATTCCGAAGACGACGTCGTTGCCAGCGTGACGCGGCTGACCCGCAGCCAGCTTGTCACCTTCATCGAATGTGATTTCGTCAGGCCAGAGCGCGAAGCGGGCGCGTATGTCTTTCGCCGCATCGATCTCGCGCGGCTGGAGCTTTTGTGCGATCTATCCCAAGATCTCGATCTGGATGAGACCGGCCTGGGCATCGTGATCTCGCTCATCGACCAATTGCACACCGCGCGGCAGGATCTCGCGACCATGGCACGCGTGATAGCCGCCCTGCCGGCCGAACTGCAGGCCCGGATCATGGCGGAAATGAAAAGGCCTTGAGCGGAATTCCAGCGGGACCGAGAAGCGGTGTTCCTACGTCCAACAAAACGCTACGCCTGTTCCCGGCGCCGACGTTGGCATGCGGGTCACGCAGCGCCTGCCCCATCAAAGAAGAATGGTTTTTCTTGTCGCATAATCGTCGCAACGTCTTTGCTAAGGTCTTTCTGAGACTCAGTCGCTTCTGGCGCCGATGGAAGATCGGATGGATTTGCTCTATGCTTCTTCTGGTTAGCAGATCTGGCTCAGCAAACCTTGTGCGGATACTGGCACCACAAATTACTTAACATAAACTTCATTATGCGCAAATATACTTAATGTTGCGATAGTACATTTTCGTATGTATGTTGAAGCCTGTCACAGAGGGTCCTCAGCATGCGTCATCTACTCAAGAAGCTCCTCCCCTCAGTCGCAGTCGCTTTGACTGTGACTATTTCTTCGTTGCCGATGCCCGCCCGCGCGCAGACATACCCGATCGATTGCGCGATCCTCCTGTGCCTGTCTGGCGGCTGGCCTGCTTCCGTCCCTTGCGCACGAGCGCGCGCCGAATTCATCCGACGCATTACGCCGTGGCCGGTGGAACCCCCGCTTCAAATCTGGCGCTGTCCTATGGGCGCGTCCTTTGAGACAGCTCCAGCAGCAAACAGTGTAGACCGCATCTTTGAAGCGTTCTTCCAGAACAACAGCACTGGACCGCGACAATCCTTTCCAGCGCGCGGCGCCGCTGACCCAATTGCGGCTGCTTGGCGCACCCCGGAAGCCCCAGACTACCTTGTTCCCGCCGATCAGGCCCTCCGGCTCGTTCAAGATCGCGCGGACATAGATATCAGCGGACCTGAATTCAACTTCGTGCGGTCCATCCGCGTCTTTGATGTCCGGTATGCGCGACAGCACGAATCCGGACGTGACGGCGACTGCAATCGTAGCGCCACCGTGGTCCTCGGCACATACGGAACCCAAGGCGATTTCGCTTGGCAGAGATCTTCCATTACCGCCCTGCCCGAAGCCCATGTGGGACTTGAACGATGGGGCCAGAATTGTCCTGGTATTTATCATCGATCCGTCTTCGTCGATTGGCGTGACTACGAGGGCAACTACGGCTTTGAACAGGTAAACTACTAAGCCAACGGCAATTGGCTGGGTCCGTGAGACCTGTTTCGCCGTCATGTGAAATGACACCTCGCGCGCCTGGTCGTCGAAGAGCAGATTGGCACTTCGGCAAACGCCGCGAGAACACCCTCCTCAGCCGCCCTCGTCTATCCCGATCCGCGTCAATCCGTCGAAGTCAATTTCCTGCTTTTGTTCCGCAGTAAGATCCGGCCGGATTTCCGACACCGGCTGTGGCCCGTGGACGTCCCACATCACCGCATGCCCGCCTGTACTCCAGCGATACACCCAACCAACCACGCTGCACCCATCGGTCCCGATCAGATTGGCGATCGCGACGCCCTCACCTTTATCATCGTTCACTGTTTACTGACTTCCTGCACTCTGGCGCTGAATTTGCGGCATGGTGTCATAAGGCGCTCACTCGCGCCGTAGGCCGCACGTGGTGGATGTTGGCTAACTGCTCTTCATTGAGGTAGCTGATCTCACGCGGGGACATCCAAAGCGGAACGCCCCAAAATTGAATTGCTTTCAAATCTTGTGGTCGGGCTCCGTGGCGGCTTCGACGATCGCCAGAACCTCCGATAGGTCGAAGCCAAGCGCTCGGGACAATACGATGAACTCGACAACGTCGATCCGTCGCTGGCCACTTTCAATGCGCGCGACGAGAGACTGATGACAGTCGAGCCTGTCCGCCAAGTCTTTCTGCCCCAGACCCGCGTGTTTTCGGGCCTCGACCAAAGACTGACAAAGGGCCAGATGCCCGGTACTCCAGATTGTTTTCGACACGCGTCACATACCTTTTGTGACGTCGCTAGCGGATGAAATCTGTTATCTAAAAAGTAGATATTTGAGGTTGTTATCGGCGTCTGGTTTCCAAGGGTTGCAAGTCTGGTGCATGCCCAGAAGCCCATCAATCCCCCACCAGTTCGAGAAACCGACCGTAGTCCTGACTGACTTCGCGGGCTTCCTCAAAAGCACGCGCACGCTCCTGCTCGAGGCAGCGAAAGTAGTCCTGAATGTCCGCGATGTAGACCTCAAAGTCGCGTCGGATGATGTCCGCATAATCCCGGGCCGCTTGCGAATCGCTTGGGACAAAAGGCCGGACCGGGGCAAGACAGGATCCGGCTTGGCTTGCGACCGGAACGAGCATCAGCAAGGCCACAGCCTGCATCGTCACCCATCGGCTCAACCGCAGGTTTCTGAAACCCCTATTTTCCTTGATAGACGCCAATGGCCGTGCCTAGAGTTTGAGTAACCGAGATACAGCCGTATCTGCCGCATTATATCTTGCGGTTAATAATATACTATCGTAACACTGGGCTTCAAGTGGGAATGCCCAGGCGTTGCGCGTTTGAAGAAAGCATGAGCCGGGCCATGAACTGGGACATCGAAGCACCAAATGTGGTTACGGAAGCACGTTTCCGCGAACTCGTGGAAAGCGGCTATAGCGCTGAAATCCTCTGCCAGGAGTCGGCACACAAGAAGGGCCCCAGCTATTATGGGGTCTGGATCATGCGTGTCGTCTCTGACGAGGGCGTGGAAAAGCTGCTTGTTACTGCGCGCACCCGGACGACTTACAACGACATCAAGATCCGCGAATTCAAAACCATCACCGGCGTGGTTTCCTTCCTCATCGGGATCGGCTTCTCCCATGCCGATGTGCCGCTCGAAGAAGGCCAGCGGACGACACACAAGCTGGCTGCAACCGACAAGGGCGGCAGCAAGTAGCCTCCTCCTTATCTGGTATCTCGCGGGTCCCGCCACTGCGCAGATGGTACTGGTCATGGAGAGCGATGGCTCTCTGACCCCGTCCCGCTCCCAGGACAGCTTTGCCCGCAACTACAATGACGGCATTGGTCAGAGGTCCGCTGCTGATGAGCTGGCGATCCTCGGTGAGACTGACCTTGGACCAGACGAAATCCAGATAGCAGCCCTCTCGCGGCCTGCGCCCCTGCCCCGCGCCGATGTTCTCTCGGCCATCGAGACCACTGCGCTACGCTACGCCGGGCATCCCGGGCTGCGCCGCGCGGATCTCTCGGTTCGTGGTTGGCTGACCCTCTACCGCGCCAATATCGAGGTCGAGAGCGCCTACCGGCAGG